>JABIZW010000234.1 GCA_018666295.1 Halieaceae bacterium | reverse complement strand
TAGGCTTCGGTGACATTGTTGGACGCATGTGCGGTTCCAGACAACAAAACTGCGAGTGTGAATATGGAAATTACGGCTTTTAAGTTAAACATGGTGTGTTACTCCCTGATGAATGTCAGCAAGGATACGAGCATTTTTCCGACGTGGGCTGTAACGATTTAGCCTTGACCAAACTCAAAAATGGAACACCTAAATTGTCACTTTCTAGAGTTGCCAGTTCTGGCGCACTTCAGCAGGAAAATGTACTGTGACTTGAGAGTCACACCACCGAACGTTCACTCAGTGAGAAGCAATGAGCATGGACTGCTCCATGAGGGACCAGTCGCCCAATATAAATGAGCGCATCGACTATGTCAGAAATTACACTCGAAGAAATTTGCCGTTATCCTGTTAAATCGATGTTGGGCGAGTCTCTTACCGAGACCACTCTCTCGAAGCAGGGAATTCCAGGTGATCGGAGTTGGGCGACGCGCGACGAAAAGCGCGGAGGTATACGGGGCGCAAAAAAAATTCCGCGACTCATGTTATTCAGCGCTCGAACGTCTCATGGCGGAGTTGCCGAGATTCAAGCGCCGGATGGAAGTTTGTGTCTTTCCAGCGACACTGACATTAATGCGTGGTTAACAGAAAAATTGGAGCACCCGGTCTCGCTGTGGCCACTTTTACCGGCGGATAATCTAGAGCACTACCGCCGGGGTGCGCCGGATAGTGCCGATTTCGAAGAGGAACTGCGAACACTCTTTGGACGTCTTCCCGAAGAGCCATTACCCGACCTTAGCGCGTTTAGTGAGGTCTTGGAATTTGAGTCACCCCCCGGAACTTACTTTGACGCGTTCCCGATTATGTTGGCGACTCGGCAATCATTGAATACGCTGTCAGCGTGTGCGCCGACTTCACGGTTTGATCCACGACGTTTCAGGGCCAATTTCATAGTCAATGTGGTGGGATCAGACGCGGCGTATCCCGAGCAGGACTGGATTGGCCGCGAGCTTCACGTCGGTGACGCGGTTCTCAAAATAGTGGACACCTGCCCGCGCTGCTCCATGACGACCCATGCGACAGCAGATCTCCCACGGGATACCGAGGTTATGCGTCACCTTGTCAAGGAAGCGGACGGTAATTTAGGGGTCTATGCGAAGGTGATCAAACAAGGGGAAGTCAGAGCGGGGCAGTCGGTGACTGTCGTTTAGCTAGGCGCTCTCAATACGACGTTTCGATCGATTGAGAACCTTTCAGTTTTGCTTTACGCGTTGACGGTATCGATGAACTGATCCCAAGGGCCTGTTATAGCCAGCGTCTTGGTGGGCGCGTAGACATTGACAAAAAGTGTGGTCCCGTCGGGTGAAAAGCACGCGCCGGCGAGTTCCGTTTGCAATCTGAGTCTGGCCAACGGGTAGGCGTGTCCTTCAGGTGTAATACCGCGTAGAAAGTTGTCGACCTTTGCTGTGTATTGATCCTCGCAGACAACAAGGTGTCCGTTCGGGGCGACGGTCAGGTTGTCGCCAAAGTTGAATTGGTGGGTTGATACACTCTCGAAAAACAATTCAAGACGATCGTGTTCTCCGGTGTCACTCAAATGCAGTCGTAAGATCTGACCGAGGCGGGCCGCGCCGCCGCTGGTGGAGCAAACGTAAGCTTCTCCCTGGGCCATATGAATACCCTCACCTCGAGCAATGAGGCTGGCGCCTTTGGCGTGGGCACGGTGGCGCAAATCGTCCTTTGGTGACTCAACATCGTCAAGGTCTAGCCAGTTGACAGCGCTGACACCACTGGGCCTCAAAGACGTCGCTGACCAATTACGAAGGTCTGGAGCGCCCACGACCTGCATCGCTTGCAGACGTCCCCCCATCGCTAACTGGCCTGATTGTTTGGGGATAAATCGATAGAGCACACTGTCATCGCGGTCTTCGGTCAGGTACACAAAGCCTGTTTCAGGGTCCACACATGCGGCTTCGTGATTGAATCTTCCAAGTGCATAAAGTGGCTCGGGCGCGACCAGTCCTCTGGCATTAGCGGGCACCTCAAAGACCCACCCGTGATTTTTGACCAAACCCTCTCCGAACTCGCGGCCTGGCCCTGTCGTTGACTCCTCGCACGTGAGCCATGTATTCCAAGGTGTGACGCCGCCGGAACAGTTACGGATGGTGCCACCAAGTGACCGAAACTGATCGGTGACTGTTAAGGTCTTTGCATCCAAAATAACGTGTGTTGTGCCGCCGGGGACAAACTCACCATCTTTAGAACCAAACCCCACAGCAAACGAGCCACCACTGTCGTCGGTTGACACTAGTTCGTGGTTACGCACCAGGGCCAGTTGCCCGTCACCCAAGTCAAAGCAGCCCATGCCATCTGCCTTGTCTGGCACTCTTGCACCGTCAGACATGCGATCACCCAAGCTGGAGACAACCCGGTAGATAAAATTCTCTGGAAGATCGAGTAAACCCTCTGGATCGGACTGAAGCGCACCGTAAGCCGTGGGCGCGATAAAAAAACGCTCCCCCGTGGGGCGAACAACACACCCACTTGCAGCCAAGGCGGCAAAAGCGGATCCCGTGACTTTTAAAAACGAGCGCCTGTTCATTGTCGTGGGGGTAACCCTCGGACCATCGTTAGAAACTCGAGTTTTGTCCCTGCGCGGCGACTTTCAGAAAGTAGCTGGTACTCCGGATCATCGAACCAGTTGCGCGCTTTTTCTTCAGTTGGGAATTGGAAAATGATCATTCTTCCTTGTCTCGGCGCACACCCTTCAAAGGTCACAGGATCGTCATCGAAGGTGACGAACTGCCCATCGTATTTTTTCAATAGGCCGAAAAAGCCCTTTTCATAGATGCGGTAGGTGTCAGCATCGGTCACATGAAGATTGACGATCATGTAAACCGGTAAGTCATTCATAAACGGACCTCTGCCTATGTTCTTAACACCCGCGCCTGAAACGATACTCATGCGGCGGTGCTTGGCGCGACGCATCGGTGCGGGGCCGGCTAATAATAACGCACTCTTTGCATATGCCAAATGTCCACCTTAAGACACCACCGGACCTTCTAAAGGGGCCTGCATCCCTAATTCTCCTCGCAGTTATGGCGTTATTTTTTCTCAGATGGGGGCTTTTAAGACATTCAGGCGGCGAGTGCGCGCTGTTGGGCTGCCGCTTAAGTGTGAGCGCTTTGCGAGAATCCGGTTGCAGTCCTCATAATCCCCGCCTAATATGACATAAGATATGCCAATATATAGTTGCGCAACAATAGGGCTCTGTCCCACTGCAAGAGGTACTTGTTAATGAATAAAATAGTCCAAGGTCTCGGTGTCGTCGCGGGGCTTGTCGTTGTAGTCGCCATCGCATTGCCAACCCTGCTGCACAAAGGCGGCTTACATCCTACCTATGAGGGCGACTCGGTTGCTTTGCCGGGCAAGCGGGCGCTGATCATTACGACAAGCCACAGTACACTCGCCGCGCCTGGCGAGACCGATGGCCCTGAAACGGGCGTCATGGCCTCTGAGTTTACGCACCCCTACTACGTGTTCACGGACGGAGGAATGGACGTCGATATGGCCAGTATTAAAGGAGGGCAGATCCCCATTGATCCGCAAACCTTGAACTACATAGTTCGAAGCCCAGAGGACGAGCGCTATCTTGAGGATCCTATTGCACAAGCAAAGGTGGCGAATTCACTTGCTGTTTCTGAGGTGGATATTACCCAGTACGATATCGTCTTTATTTCTGGAGGTTGGGGCGCCGCCTACGATCTGGCACAGTCTGCCGTCTTAGGTGAGCAGGTTTCGACGTCCTATTACGGTGAGAGAGAGGCGGTCATCGGTGGTGTTTGTCACGGTGTTTTAGGGCTGGTCAACGCTCAGGATATTGATGGAAATAAATTGATCGCTGGACGCAGAATGACGGGCGTCTCGGATAAACAGATTAAAGAGCTTGGCATCGAGGTCACGCCCAAGCATCCGGAGACTGAACTGCGTAAAGCGGGCGTCATTTACGAGCATCAGACTGCGTTTCGTGACTTTTTTGCCACCCACGTGGTCGTCGATGACGAGCAACGTTTTGTCACGGGACAAAATCAAAACTCTGGATTAGAGACCGCGCATCGTATGATGAAGGTCATTTCGGATCGTGGCGAGTGATTATGAATGCAATTCTCAGACTCCTAGTGTTGTTGCCTGGGGTGTTGTTCTTGGTCATGGGTTTACGCTGGTTATTGGCCCCTCGAGGCATTGCCCCTGAGTTTGGACTTACGCTTCAGAGTGGTGTCGGACTGAGTTCACAGATCGGCGATATGGCTGCGTTTTTTCTGCTTCTGGGCATTTGTATTCTTACTGCGCTGGTGACTCAGCGTCGATTTTGGTACTACCCACCCATGATCCTGCTGTCATTGACAGCGCTGAGTCGAGTGCTGGCTTGGCTCATACATGATGCGGCACTGCCGATGAATCTTATTACGCCGGAGATTGTCGTTGCGCTGATACTGTTGGTTGCTTCTCGTCGTTTACCCGATCGTGCTTAGTTACGGAGCGACAATGCGTACCCTGTGCCTTGCGTTGATGAGCAACCTCTTGGTTGCGTCTGCACTGGCATCAAATGCGTTAACTGCCCAAATAATAGATCCGATTCGCGATCAGCCAGGAAAAAATGGCCCGCCCAATGTTGTTTTGATTTTGGCTGATGATCTGGGTTTTTCAGACATCGCGTCATACGGCAGTGAGATTAATACGCCCAGCCTGTCGGCCCTCGCGGAACTGGGCGTCAGTTTCACCAACTACCACACGGCCGCTAACTGTGCGCCGGCACGGGCCATGCTATTAACAGGTGTGGACGCTCACCTGGCCGGTGTGCCCAATATTCCAGAAATGCTCGCGCCCGAGCAACAGCAAACGGCGCATTATCAGGGCGTGCTGGGTCGCAACGTGGTCACGGTTGCGACCTTGCTGGAGGATGCGGGATATCACACTTACATGGCTGGCAAGTGGCATTTGGGCACTGACGCGGGCCTTTTGCCGAGCGAGAGAGGCTTTGAGCGGACAGTTGCGCTCGCGGACTCCGGGGCCGACAACTGGGAACAGCGGCCTTATATTCCGATTTATAAGACTGCTCATTGGTTCGCAGACGGAGAGGTTTACCAGCTACCCGAAGACTTTTATTCGTCCCGCTTCTTAGTCGACAAGACCATTGAGTTCATAGACAGCAACGCTGAAGACGGTCGCCCATTTTTTGCCTACCTCCCCTTTCAGGCTGTGCACATTCCGGTGCAGGCGCCCCAAACGTTTATTGATCCCTACATGGACGTCTACGGTGACGGCTGGACAGCGATTCGCCAGCAGCGCTACCAGCGCGCCGTCGCGCTGGGTGTAGTGCCGTCAGGTATCGACTTGGTGGACATGAAGACGACCGGTGCCTGGAGCGCGTTGAATGAAGAACGACAGCGTTACGAGGCCAAGCGAATGGCGGTGTACGCGGGCATGGTTGAAGCGATGGATCATCACATCGGGCGACTGGTTCGGCATCTCAAAGCGCAAGGGCTGTTTGAAAACACCCTATTTATCTTTACCTCTGACAACGGGGCGGAGGCGTCCGGGCCGAGTGATCCGGACAACTTTGCCACGCAACGGCAGTTGAGCTCACTGGGATACAACAGTGAGTATGAGACTCTTGGTCTGAAAGGGAGTTACAACTCGATCAGCCCGAGCTTTGCCAGCGCCGCCGTTAGCCCGCTCGCGGACTACAAGTTTTACGCCGGAGAGGGTGGCATGCGCGTGCCGATGATTGTGGCGGGTGCGTCGCTTCCGCGGCAGGGTGTTTTGAGTGACGCGTTCTCGTTTGTCACCGATATTACCCCCACTATTTTATCGCTCACGGGCGTCAATGCCCCCGGAAAGCGGTACGCAGGTCGCCCTGTAGAGCCCATGATTGGGAAGAATCTCGCGCCCTTATTACGGGGTGATGTTGATCGTATTTACTCAGAAAACGATGCGGTGGGTTACGAGCTCGCGGGCAATGCGGCGTTGTTTCAAGGGGATTACAAGATCGTTTTAAACCGCAGGCCTCTGGGAGATGCGCGCTGGCGGCTTTTTGACATTAAGCGAGACCCCGGAGAGACGCGTGACTTATCACGTGAGATGCCAGAGCGATTGCAGACCATGCTGTCGGCCTACCAACGATACACGGTAGACAATAAAGTACTTCCTATACCTCCGGGTTACGGGTACATGAAGCAGCTTGTCCTGAATACAGTACGGGGCGAACTGCGAGAGCCGCTGCTGATTACGTTAATCACATTACTGATACTCGCGCCGTTTTATGTTTATTTCTGGCTGAGGGAGCGCTAACGCATCCCCAGTCGTTAAACGCAGGAGTCCGCTTGACCCAGCGGTTACCTGTCTCTCGAACAATCAACCTAGTGATCGGCCAGAGTGCCCAGATCAAAGCCGGTCTCATCAGCGACAGCGTTGGGCCAATTGGTGCGCCAGACCTCTCGGGAGACCGTGCCAACGGGGACTGGTTGGCGCTGAAACCCGGGCTGGCAGGCAATGAGTGGTGAGACGACGACATCGTGTCGCGGTACGACAAAGAACGGGAAGCTGTAGCGTTCGCTCCCCGAGGTATTCACAACTTTATGGGGTGTAGAGACGAAGTGACCACCAGACCACAGCTCTAAGAGGTCGCCAATATTGACCACCAGGGAGTGGTATGGCGCTCGGACTTCCAGCCATTCACTGTCGTCATGTGGACGCAGCCAAAGCCCACCCACATCGTCTGGGAAGAGCAGGGTGAGTGCGTCGGTGTCTTTGTGCGGATGAATGCCAAAGCCGGTATCACCCTCGTTTTGGGGAGGGTAGTGGAGCAGTGTCATGTTGGTCAGCGGTTGGTCAAACAGGCTGAGAAACGTGTCGACCTCGACGTCCAAGATCTTTGCAATCAGCCGAAGCAAATGCCGGCTTGTTGTCTCGCAAGCCTCCCAATACGCCTGCGTTGTTTCCTGTAACTGAGCGGGCATGGGCGGCCATCGATTGGGTCCGTAGAGATCACAGACCGAACAGATAGGATCATCTGGCGCTGTCTCATTATGAAGTTTGTATCCCTCGTATTGGTCTCGCGTAGCCCCGTGGCTGTTGGGTGAAAAAAATCCAAGGGGTATGTAACCGCGATAGTTGTCAGGCGTAATACAGTCCGCCAGCTTTTCGCTAAGTGGCCGCGAAAAATAGGTTTCCAATTGTTGCCGCATTTTCCGTACGAGGTGCTCTGGCACACTGTGACCTTGAACCATGACGAAACCGATCTCTGTCAGTGCGCGTTCCAGAACCGGCAAGACTGTGTCGTCTGAATCCTTAAGGTTAATCAGCGGAATAGAACGAGATGACGTCATAAGCAGCACTCTTTATTGTCTAACCATGCAGTGTGGCTCGCGAGGAGCTCGCGCTATTCTTATGTTGAACGAACCAAGGGTAGGCTGTAAACCGGTGCGGGCTTAATTCTGAATGCCTTGGGAATCGTGCTGTTAAGCGGTACGGTTAGTCCTCCAAGGAACGGGGTTCATTCGATGAAGTTAATACGTGTCGCCACTGCAGTTTGTGTCATTGCCTGTGTCAGTTTAAGCGCCCGAGCATCCGCTCAAGAGGGTGCGACGATTGCGCGCGATTACCACGTGAAAAACACCCACCGTATTATTTCAGATTTCCGCACGTTCCTGAGCTTTCCCAATGTTGCCAGTAACGTAGAGGACATGATGGACAATGCGCGGTTCATCGAGGGCTACGTCGCCAAACGCGGATTTGTGTCAAAAATTGTTTCGGCAGGCGGCGCTCCTTACGTTGTGTCTGAGCGTCGAGGGTCAAAAGACGCGCCCACCGTTCTCATCTACGCGCACTTCGATGGACAACCGGTTATTCCCAGTCAGTGGTCATCGCCCCCATTTGAGCCGACGTTATGGACGTCGAATCCGTTAAACCCGGAGGCGAAAGTCTTGCCCTGGGATCAGGATGAGTTCGATCCAAACTGGCGAATTGTGGCGCGGGCGGCAGGCGACGACAAAGGGCCTGTTATTGCGCTCATGGCGGCGATCGATGCGCTGGTTGCGGCAAACGCCATGCCGGACATCACGATTAAACTGCTACTCGACGGTGAAGAGGAGCGAGGCAGTCCAACGCTTGCGGGCGTTCTCGAACAAGTCGCGGACGACCTGGAGGCTGATGTGATGCTGTTTTGCGACGGCCCTATGCATCAGTCGGGTCGTCGCCAACTGGTATTGGGTGTTCGAGGGAGTATGACCGTTGATCTTACGACGTTTGGGCCGAACCGACCGCTGCATTCTGGGCATTACGGTAACTGGGCGCCTAATCCCAACGAAATATTGATGAAATTATTGATGTCACTCAAGGATGACTCAGGTCGCGTTGTTGTTAAGGGTTTTTTGGATGATATTCGTCCCGTATCCGGCTTGGAGAGGTCGGCCATTGCGGCAATGCCTGCCGTTGATGCCACGCTTCGATCTGAACTGGGACTGGGCAGTAACGAAGTGGCTAACGAGCGTTTAGAGTCTTCTATTATGCGTCCGGCCATTGTCGTCAAGGGGCTTAGCGGCGGTGGCGTGGGTGCCGAGTCACGCAATATTATCGAACCGACAGCCGATGCCTCATTGAACCTAAGATTGGTGCCCGGGCAACAACCTGCAGTCCTGCTCGCAGCATTGAAACGTCACTTCGAGAGTCTGGGAATGACGGTCTCTGGAGACGGTCCGACAACAAGCGCCCCTCGTGAAACCCATCTTCAGATGGTCGCGCGTCCAGGTGGGTACCGATCGTTTCGCACAAAGATCGACGCTGAGGTTGTCTCGGAATTGAAGGTCATTCTGGATCGTTTAGGCGATCAAGAGACGTTAATTACCCCGACCATGGGAGGGTCGCTGCCGATCTACTTGTTTGAGGATAATTTAGAGGCACCGATTGTGATTCTTCCGATTGCCAATCACGACAACAATCAGCACGGAAAGGATGAAAACTTAAGACTGAAAAATCTGTTCGACGCGATCGAGATGTACGCTGAAGTCTTACAGGGCCTTGCCGCCGGCTCGTGACACGATGCCAGGCTTCGCGCCCGGCGCGCGTTGGACTTGACGAGGGGGTCACCCAGGCCCCTGTCATTCCTAATGCAGGCCTACGATTAATTTCGGGTGCTTTGACGGCCTTTGTAGCGCTCAAACCAGGCGAGAATATGATCAACTTTTGTGATCAGTCGCGAGGGTTTGCTCGCAATGCCGTGGGACGCGCCCGGCAGCCGCACCATCGCTGAGTCGACGCCGCGCAGTCGCAGTGCTTGGTAGAATTGCTCCGTCTCTGACATTGGTGTCCGCCGATCTTCTTCACCGGTGAGCAACAGGGTGGGTGTAACGACATTGCCCACCAATGAGAGCGGTGAGCGTTTCCAGTAATGCTCGAAGTGCTCCCACGGTGGGCCTGGGAACTGGTGATAGATCTGTCCGACCATGGAGTCAGCGGTGAGTGTTTTGCTGATCCAGTTAATGACGGGTTTGGCTGCAACGGCTGCGTTGAAGCGGTCAGTCAGTCCAACCGCGTAGGCAGTGGCTATGCCACCCGCGCTTCCGCCTGCGATAAACAAGTTGTCTTTGTCGACGAAGCCCTTCTCGATCAGGGCGTCAATTCCCGACATGTGGTCAGCAAAGTCCTCGACACTTGAGTACTTGTATTGCAGCAAGAGTGCGAAGTCCTCACCGTATGACAGGCTCCCGCGATAGTTATTGTAAAAAACGACGTAGCCGGCGGCTGCCATCAGCTGTAATTCGGCAGAAAAGTGGGGTCCGTATGCGAGGTGAGGGCCGCCGTGAATTTCCAAAATGAGCGGGTACTTTTTACTTGGATCGAAGTCCGGTGGCGTGACATACCACCCCTGAATCTCTTGACCGTCGAATGACGATTGATAGGTGACTTCGGTGACCTTGCCCAAAGCGCGATAATCGAGAAGGTCATCGTTTAACGCGGTAACGACCTCGAGTCGCTTGTTTTTGACGATCGCCACATCACTGGGCCGATGCTGACGTCCCTGAGTAAACGCAGTGACGCCATTTGCACGGTGGAAGCCACCGGAAAGGTAGGGCCGTCCGATTGTTGTTCCCCCTACATCGTCCGCAACAGTCGTAACGACTTTACTTCGGGTGATTTTTCGAATGTGTCGCATCCCGCGCTCATCAAACGAAAAGTACAGCGATTTGCTGTCCTCAGCCCAGAGAATGTTATTGGCGTCACCATCGAGGTTGTCTGACAGAATTGTCATGCCCTGAGTTTGCAAATCCAGCAAGGCTATTCGGTTCGGAGTAAACGCCAGCGGTCGACGTTGCTCGTAACTAAAGGCGAGTGTTTTGCCGTTGGGCGCCATGACGGGATTGCGCTCGGCACCTGGAAAATCACTGACCTGTCTGATGCGGCCGTTAGCCAGAGCAACCGCATAAATATCGGCTTCGTCGCTGCTAAGTTCCCAGTCTTCGGACCGATCGGCAGAGAAAAATATTTCTGTACTATCGGGGGTCCACGCAAGCTTTCCGAAGTGGTTAAAGTCGCCTTCAGTAAGCTGTCGCGCAATACCGCCCTCGGCCGGTATCACGAACACGTGTCGGTGCGCTGGATCAACAATGCCTCGACCATCGTACTGATAGCGAGTGGTCGTCACAGTCACAGGTGCATCTGCCCAGCGCGCACCTTCAGGCGCAGTCCGTCGCTTGGCAATAGGCTTGGTCTTCTTCTTCACCTCCATGGTGAAGGCCAGCCACTGACCATCGGGTGACCACGCCAAATCAGACGGTGATTGCTGCAGCTTTGAGATGACGGTTGTGTGGCGGGTATCCATCCACCGGACGTGAATTTGTGAGGAGCCGGTGTCACGCGAAAAAAAGGCAAGTTTAGTACCATCGGGTGACCAGCGAGGGGACGTACTTCGTCCTGAGCCTGCACTGAGCGGCCGGTGGAAGTCTCCGTCCACCGACACTTCCCAAAGATCTGCTCGTCCCGTATCACTCATGATCTCAAAGGACCGTCGAACATAAACAATGGATTGACCGTCCGGTGAAACCCGGGGATCTGACGCCCACTCAAGCTCAAATACGTCCATTGCATCAAAAGGAGGGTACTGTTCTTCGGTCTCTGCGACGGCGCACCAGGGCAAAAAGAGCGCGATTGCGGGTAGTGCGTATTTCCAGCCGGTAAATCGCTTGAAGTCGGTGTCCATAGTTATTGTCTCGTGTCCGCTGACCACAGGGGTCGGTGAGTGTGCGGTATTCCTAATTGCGACAGATGTGTCGCCTCTCTTTTTCAATACGGTATGAGTCTGTGTTTAGTTTTTATTGTGCCGCTGTTCGCGCCATTGGGGTGGGGTAGGGCAAGTCGAAAGCCAAGGGTAAGAACAGACTGATCACTACATGCCTGTCCGACGGCTATTGCTCGCAAAACGATGATCAGATAGTTTCGAGGCGCTAATGATGCGCATAGATGTGCATAAGGGTAATCCCTAACGAATTGTCGTGTTGACCTCTGCATTGCGCTGGGGGTATTTATTCGCCACTAAGGACGAGTGATTTTTCACATGCACCAGCCATTTTCTCACGTGAGGGCCTTGGCGTTCTGGCAAACGCCAGAAGTGACCGGCTGGCAACGCCTAGCAGCGCACTCGCCATTACACAGTTGGCGGACGAGCGCAGACGCTGAAACGAGTGTGCCCTCGACTTCTCGGCGTTCGTTAGACGGCTTATGGCAGTTTGAGTATTTTCCATCGCCCAACGACGTTCCTGACGATTGGCCGTCCACAGTGCTGTCGGCAGACACGGTCGAGGTGCCGGGTAATTGGCAGCTCCAAGGTTATGGGCGGCCGGTTTATACCAACGTTAAATACCCTTTTCCTGTAACACCGCCTCGAGTTCCCGAGCAAAATCCAACGGGCTGCTATCGACGTGATTTTTTCCTCGACGAGCAGGACCTGGGGGGTCAGGTTCGGCTTGTCTTTGACGGTGTTGACAGTGCTTTCTTCGTTTGGTGCAACGGGCAACTTGCAGGTTATTCGCAAGACAGTCGACTGCCCGCTGAATTCGACATTAGTGGTCTGGTCCACAAGGGGGATAATCAGCTGGCCGTCATGGTTCTGCGTCTCTGTGATGGTAGCTACCTAGAAGATCAGGATATGTGGAATCTTTCTGGGATTTATCGCAGCGTACACCTGCTCTTTAAGCCACGGATTCATATCACTGACCTGCGGGTGACTGCCACCCTCGATGAGCACTATCAGGCTGGTATTTTGAAGGTCGAGGTGCTGTGTAATCGACCTCATTCCGGTCGTACTCAAGTCTGTCTGCTTGATCAAAACGGGGTGCAAGTGCTCTGTCATGAGCAGCCAATAGGCACGCCAGCTGTGGACGAGCGTGGACGCTACAAGGACCGTGTTTGTATGGCGCTTGAGGTTCCCTCTGTGAGTCCTTGGAGTGCGGAGCTGCCAACGCTGTACCGGCTGGTCGTGTCACTGCTCGATAGTGAGGGCGAATTGAGCGAGTGTGAGGCAGCAACCATTGGATTTCGCACCAGCGAGATTGTTGACGGCAAGCTACTTCTCAACGGAAAGCCACTGATGATCCGCGGGGTCAATAAGCACGAGCATCACCCTGAAACGGGGCATGTCGAATCACTGGCTCAGGTTGAAGCCGATATTCGATTGATGAAGCAGCATAATTTCAATGCCATCCGTTGCTCGCACTATCCTCACCAGACGGGGTTGTATGCGCTGTGTGATCGCTTGGGCATGTACGTCGTGGATGAGGCTAATATTGAGACACACGGACTTATTCCGATGAGTCTCTTGTCTGACGATGACGCGTGGACAGCAGCCTATCTTGACCGGATGAGTCGCATGGTGCGGCGCGACTATAATCATCCGAGCATCATTATTTGGTCGTTAGGGAACGAATCGGGTTACGGACGAAACCACGATGCGATGTATGCATGGACTCGCGAGGCTGATCCGTCACGCCCCATTCAGTATGAGGGAGGTGGCGCAGATACTGCAGCTACCGATATTATTTGCCCAATGTATGCGCGCGTCGACGATGACATGCCATCCCCCTTTGGTCGTCCTGCGTACAGCATTACGCGATGGGCTGCGCTGCAAGAGGCGCTCGACGAGGGCGCACGGCCGGTCATTCTCTGTGAATACGCGCATGCCATGGGAAACAGCTTGGGTAACTTTTCCGATTACTGGGATGCATTTCGCAAGCATCCGCGGCTTCAGGGGGGCTTTATTTGGGACTGGGTCGATCAAGGCTTATCAAAATACGATGAAGCAGGGGTTCACTACTTCGCTTACGGTGGCGATTTTGGGGACACCATTAATGACAGGCAGTTTTGTATTAATGGATTAGTCTTTCCCGATCGAGAACCGCACCCCGCGTTACTCGAGGCAAAGCGCGTTCAGCAACCTTTCACGTTTACTGTGTCGGAAGCCGCGGGCTCCGTATCAGTCACTGTCACCAGCGAATACCTGTTTAGGTCGACCGACAACGAGCGATTGAACTGGCGCTATGGTTCGCTCTTGGCGAGTGTGGCCAACGGATCGCGCGATATTATTATCGAGCCAGGGGACAGTCTGACGTTCACACTCGACTCGGATTTGAGCGCTTTTGAAACTGCCGACGATCGTATTTTGGATCTCTGGATTACGGTAATCGAAGACACACCCTCATTATCAAAGGGGCATGAGATAGCGCGCCAGCAGACGATATTGGCGAGCGCAGAGCCGGCCGCTGATCCCGACACGTCTCCAGCGACGTTGAGGGTCGATGACGGTACGATTCATGTGGTTACTGACGATGTGCACTGGTCACTCAGTACAGATACCGGTTTTATCTCTGGCTGGGACCATCAGGGTCGACCACTCATTGCCGACGCACTATCGGATTGCTTTGTGCGAGCGCCGATTGACAATGATATTTGCAGTAGTGAAGTCGATAACCCCTCCCCAGATGCATGGCTTGCCATTTGGCAGAAGGCTGGGTTGTTTGATCTTGAGCACCACTGTCGAAGCGTCGACGTACGTGGCAATGTCGTGGTCAGTCAGCACGAGTATACGGCGCTGGGCGGGGTGCTTATTCGTTCGCAGTGGACCCATCGGTTTGATGCTGACGGCGCCGTTAATATCGACGTTGAGGTTAGCAAAGAGACCCCTGATCTGCCACTGCCTCGGGTCGGTGCACGACTCCTACTGACCCAAAAGCCTCCATCAGTGGCGTGGGTCGGTCGGGGTCCCCACGAGAACTATCCTGACCGAAAGCAATCGGCGGACTTGGGCGCATGGTCCTGTTCGCGCCAAGCAATGCAGACGCCTTATATTTTCCCCAGCGAAAATGGTTTGCGCTGTGACGCTCAACTGGCACAGGTAGGGCAGGTTCAGGTCGAGCGTATTAAAGACAGTTTTGCGTTTTCAGTCAGTGACTTCGGTGTGGACAGTCTAATGAGTGCTCAGCACACCCACGAGCGAGTGCAGCAGCAGTCATTGCATCTCCATATTGATGGATTTCACATGGGTGTGGGGGGTGACGACTCATGGACGCCGAGTACCCGTCCTCAATACCTGCTCAACGCCAAGCAGTTCCGTTGGTCTTTTAGGTTAAGCGCGACGCGTGGCAGTCACGCGCTAGCGTCGTTGGTGAACACGAGACACCCAGGTCGATGAGCACGGCTGGGCCTGGGGCTGATCGGATTTTGCTGAGGACCAAGTGCAGTTACGGACTGGGCGCGCTGGGTAAAGATTTCGCGTGTTCCATCGTCTATCTGTTTTTAATGTATTACTACACCGATGTTGTGGGCGTGCCCGCTGCATTTGTGGGAACACTGTTTTTATTTGCACGTGTGATTGATGCGGTTTCAGACCCGGTCATGGGGATGGTAGTCGACAACACGCGAGGCCGATTGGGCAAGTTTCGCCCGTGGATTGTCATAGGAACGCTGATTAATTCTTTGGCGCTCCTTGCGCTGTTTTCAGCCCATCATTTTTCAGGTGCCGAGCTGCTGGTTTACGTGACCGTCACCTACATTGTTTGGGGTCTCTCCTACACCATCATGGATATTCCATTCTGGTCAATGGTGCCGGCCCTGTCCTCCGCTCGCGAGGAGCGCGAGCGGTTGGTGGTTTGGCCGCGTTTGTTTGCCAGTTTCGCGTGGATGGTCGTGGGCACCTACGGACTTGCCAGCGTCGGCTTTCTGGGGGCTGGAGACGAAGGTAGAGGCTTTTTTCTGCTCTCGGGCGTGATCATTGTGAGCTTTATCATTTCAGCGCTGATCACCGTGACCCAGGTCAAGGAGCGCGTGCGATCGACGACCGATCGAGAACGCTTTTCGCTGGGTGATGTGGTTACTATTTTAAAGAGTAATGACCAGCTTGCCTCGCTTATTGGTTGTGTACTTACGTTTAATATTGGTACGCAGTTGGTGGGCGGTTTTGCGATTTACTACTTTAGTTATGCCATTGGGAAGCCCGAGTTGTTCCCTATGTTTGCATTGGTCTCGGGCATTGCGGAAATGCTCGGTGTATTCATATTCCCCTGGTTGTGCCGATATTTACCCAGACGCCTGACGTGGTACATCGCCAGCGTGTTTGCCCTTGGGTGCAGTGTCGTCTTGTTAGTGGGGAGTGTTTTGGCCCCTCAAAGTGGTGTTTTGGTGGCAGTTGCAGGTGCGTTGCTAAAGTTTGGTGGAGGCGTTGCCAACGGCCTGGGAACCGTAATGCTCGCCGACGTGGTCGACTATGGCCACTACAAGACGGGGAAGCGCAGCGAGAGCATTCTCTTTTCAGTGCAAACCATGTTGGTGAAATTTGCAGGCGCCTTCGCTGGCTTTTTCATTGGTGTGGGTCTCTCACTTATTGGCTACGTACCCAACGCGGTCCAGAGTGATGTGACAGTGATGGGGCTGCGGGCGTTGATGATCGGTCTTCCGGCACTGTTCTTGGTCGGTAGTATTTTGGTGTACCGCCGCACATTCCGACTCCACGGTCAGTTACACCGCGAGGTCTCTGAGTTCCTCGCTCACAGATAGGTCTTTTTGAGACGCCAAAAGGTGTGTTAGACCCGTCCTGTCAGCACCGTCAGCGGCAAGCCCACAGGACGTGCCTCAGTGGTCGAGCCGTCGACGTCCTAAAATGTTGTTTGTAAGTAAGCGGAAAGCGCTTGCAGACCGACCTTGATTGTCTCGAGTTCATTAGCAAAGCCAATTCGTGCATACCCTTCCATATCAAATGCGTCGCCGGGGGTCAGCATGACCCCTGTTTTTTGCACAAGGTCGATACAGAACTCTCGCGAGCTTACGGGAATATCCAGCTTCAGCATGGCGGTGGTTCCTGCGCGTGGCTTCACCCAACTCACCCGAGGTTCATTTTGAATCCAAGTGTCCAGTACGGCCAGATTTTCTCGCGTAATGCGCTGACTTCGCGCCAGTAATTGATCTGCATTTTCCAGCGCCAAGGCGGCGAAGTGATCGTTGATCATGCCCACCGATATAGTGTCGTAATCTCGGTGTATCAGAATGTTCTCGGTGAGTTCTTTGGGGGCGACTACCCAGCCGACACGCAAACCCGCAAGTGAAAAAACTTTCGACATCCCCGCCGTGCTGATGCCCTTCTGATACAAGTCGACGATAGAGGGAACCATGCCGTCACCCTGTTGAGCGGTCCCTCTGTAGACTTCATCGCAGAGCAGATAGGCACCGACAGAGTCGGCGATCGATGCGATGTCTTCCAACATGGGGCGCTCTATCAATGCGCCTGTGGGGTTGTTGGGGTTGGTCAAGGCAATCAACTTCGTATCAGGCGTCACAAGCTCCCGAAGACGATCAAGATCCGGGAGAAAATCATCCTCTTTGCGCAGATTCAAGGTCGCCACGGAGGCTTCAATGCTGGCCGGAATCGAGTAGTGCTGTTGATAAGTGGGAACGATCGACACGACACGATCTCCCTTGGAGACGAGTGCTTTGTGCACCAACATATTGGCGGCGATCGTCCCGTGGGTAATGGTAATGTCATCGATGTGTTGATCTGCGTACAGATTCGCGATGGCCGAGCGGAGCCGCGGTGAGCCGACGATGTCGCCGTACCCGAGTTTCATGGGCAGTAGATCGGAAAGGTCCTTGCCACTGCGACCTGAGAGTGAAAGAAGCTCCTCAACTGTAATGCTGGCCACGCAGGTCTCAGCTAAATTGTAGGTGCACTGAGTCTCCCATTCGTTCATCCATAGCTCGACTTTGAACGGTTCAATGAACATGAGGGCCTCCGAGGCAGTAAAAAGAGTGATTTCTAGTCATGAGGGTTGTGCTTTGGCGAGTTCTTGATCGCGCAGCGATCGTCGCATTATTTTCCCAGTGGTGGTCATCGGTAGACTGCCAACAAATTCAATTAAGCGTGGCACTTCGTGTTTTGCTAAATGATCGCGCACCAGCGCTTTGAGTGCATCTGCTAACGCCTCATCTGCCTCAATACCTTCAGCGACGACAATAAAGGCTTTGATGATCTCAGTGCGTGTTTCGTCGGGCACACCAATGACTGCAGCAAGCTGCACAGCAGGGCTTTTAAGGAGACAGTCTTCGATTTCGGTGGGTCCGATACGGTAGCCCGAGCTCGTAATGACATCGTCAGTTCTGCCATGGAACCAGAGGTACCCGTCTTCATCTTGCTCACCAAGATCACCCGTCATCATCCAGTCGTTAACAAACTTTGCGTCAGTGGCTGCGGGATTATCGAGGTAGCCTGAGAACATAGCGGGGTGAGGTCTCTTGATCGCAATGTTGCCCGGCACGCCCGGTGCCACCTCTTGCCCATCATCGTCAACAATGGCACACACCGATCCCGGCATTGCCTTGCCCAAAGAGCCGTGGCGAACATTCATGAGTCTTGGGTTAGTGCCAATCATTCCGTTGCACTCTGTTTGTCCAAAACCTTCACTGATGGTGAGACCAAATCGCTCATCGGCCCACAGCGCCAGCTCTTTACCTACCGCCTCGCCACCACTCAGCACAACGCGCAGGTCGAGCGCTTTTGATTCCTCGTTATCGATCTGCCTCATGAGTTTGAGCACAGTGGGTGTTAACAGCGATACGGTAATCTTGTGTTCACCGAGAATTCGAAAGGCTTCCTGTGCGTTAAACCCTTGCATATCGGTCGATACGACCCTCGCACCGGAATACCAGCCGATGAGTAAAATATTGATGAGTCCGGCAATCCAGGCCCAGTCGGCTGGAGACCAAAGCCGATCGTCTTGCCGAGGTCCATAGTCGTAGTAATACTCAAACAGGGGCTTATTCCCGAGCAGCAATCGGTGAGGCATAAGGACGCCTTTGGGTTGACCTGTCGTGCCTGAGGTGAAGCTGATCCAGGCGGTATCTTCGCTACGCGTTTTGACGTTTTGGAAAGTTTCAGCCTGTTCGGCCAGCGACCGCCAAAACGGCAGCGTGCCCTCAGAGACGTCGTCGTCAATGACAATAATGTGGCGCAATTCAGGGCACGACGACTGCACGGCGCGCACTTTGGCTAGATTAGCCGCATTGGTAATGCATATTTTAGCGGCAGTACCTTGTAACCGGTGCTGAATACCGTCGGGTCCAAACAGCACTGATGCCAGGCATGAAACGATGCCCGATTTAAAGCAGGCGAGGTGCGATATTGCACACTCGGGAGACTGAGTCAGCATGACAACGACCCGATCGCCCCGACTGACGTCCAAGCTGGCCATTAAATTAGCCAGTTGGTTCGCGTATTGTTTGATTTGCGCGAAGGAGTAGTTGGTGATTGAGCCGTCGATGGCCTCGTGGCTCAAGGCAATGAGGTTTGGGTCATCGGCCCAGCGATCGCAAACCGCGTCGGCGATATTGAAGTATTCGGGTATATCCCAGGCGAAGTTGTCGCATATCTCTTCGTAGCTTGTTCCAACAGGAAGGTCCATCGTGCTCTCCACGTTTCGCGCATCGCGCAAGTAAGTGTCTCAGTGATGCTGCGAGTATTTTAAGTCCAGTGACCACCTTGATGGCGAAACTTGCCAATCTTTTCTATCCGTAAAGGTCTCGACGCTTCTTAAAGGCGGCTTTGACCCCGTGCTTTCGCAGCGTTCGAAAAAAGTCTTTGAAACTGTCGAATTGATGGTAGACCGCATCGAGATCGGCGCCACGTCGAATCGACGGCTCCATGCCCATATTTTCGAACCAGGTGTTTGATACTTCTTTGAGTATCGACAGATTATCGCTGGGCGCGCGGGCGATGTGTGCAGCCATAATGGCCACCGTCTCATCGAGCTGATCGTGAGCCACCACCTCAGTGACTAAGCCAATATTTTGGGCTTCCCGGGCACTGATTAGCCGCGCGGTGTAAAGCAACTCCTTGGTTTTTCGATAACCAATGAGCATTGGCCAAAACATAATTGATGGGGGAATGCCAAGATCGCGGCCCGCGGGATGTCCGAACCGTGCGTGCTCGCTGACAATGGCAATGTCACAGACCCCAAGCAACTCCCCCGCTCCCGACAGACAATCGCCCTGCACCTTGGCGATTATCGGTTTGGGGTAGCGCCATAACTTCATCCAGTAATCGACGATCACGTGGACGTCGTCCCTGTCTTTTCGTATATCGACGTGATCGTCAAAGTTGGCTGGATATTGTGAGGTTATCCAGTGCGCCTCGCGAAGGTCATAGCCTGTTGAAAAAGCCTTGCCTGCGGCGCCTATGACAATGACACCCACACTCTCGTCGTGAAGGGCGTTGTCCAATACATCAGCAATCTCATTAAGGACTTGCCACGACAGTGGATTCAGATCATCCGGCCGGTTGAGGGTGATGGTGAGCACCCGGTCGTCTTGGGTGGTGATGATCATGGCTGGATCGCTCATTGTGTCTGTCTCCTATGTGAAGCGACGATCGGTTCGTACAGAACACCATCACTCCTTGTGCGCGCAAAAACTGAGTTATTGCAGACGTCCGACGTCGGCTAACCATACGATAAAAACGAGGGGTTAGAAAATGGTGAGTGTGGACTATGGATGCACGGACTGAGTGGCCCAAGAGTCAGAAAAAAAGCCCCGTCGTCACCCCTGGTGGCGTGCTTGGGGTCGGTGTGTCTGGCCACGATTTGTCATGCTCTTTTCTCGCAGCATTCGTGTTGTTGCTCACACGGATCATAGACGTTACCGACATCGCCCCAACATGGGGTGTGACACTTTTTTCCGGCCCAGCATAAGGAGAGATCATCCAATCACTTTCGTTGCAGAGGAGCCCCGGTCTTCAAAGACCATTGCCGTCTGGGGTCATTAGTCGCTCGGTCAAAAAGTCCACAAACGCTTTCACCTTAGGCACCAAGTAACGTGGCTTTTGGTACAGCAAATAAATAGCCAGCTCCTGATTTTGACTGACACTCAACTCGCTCGCCTCGAGTAGCTCAACCAACTGACCGGTTTGAAGATAACGGTGAGCGGACCACCTCGGTGCCATCATGATACCTTTGCCGGCCAGACCAAGCCCCATCAGCCATTTCGCATTATTTGACACGACTATGGGCTTGCCTGAGACGTCGTGCCATTGGTCGTCTGTTTTTAATAACCAAGGCGAAGGCCCTCTCGGGGTTCTAAAAAAGAGGCCGGGGTGCTCGCGCAGTTCAAATCCGTTACTGGGTGTTCCTGCGATTGCTAAGTAGGCGGGTGACGCGACCGGGATAAACTCATTCGGCATCAGTCGGATCGCATGAACATGCTCATCGGGTGCGTATCCCCCTCTAATGGCAACATCAACGTCATCATTCGCCAGCGATGACAACTCATCTGAGAGGCTGACGTCGAGGACAATTTCAGGATAGCGGGCGGTGAATTCGTCCAGAAGTGGGCACAAGAGCTGCTCGCCAAAACTAACCATGCTGCTTATTCTCAGCTGCCCCATTGGGGTTGTCTGGTAACTCTTGACTGACTCAGTACTCTGATCGAGCTGAAGCAGTATCTCGCTGACTTGCTCAAAGTAGATTTGGCCGATTTCAGTGGGTTTGACAACTCGCGTACTGCGCTTGAGCAGGTTCGTTCCCAGGCTGGTCTCGAGGTCAGATATTCGCCGGGATATTGATGAGGGTGGTACGGAAAAGGCGTTGGCAGCGCCCGTAAAACTTCCGGATTCCACCACCTTACAAAAATATTTAAGCGCGAGAAGCTGGTTCATAGTTGTCGTTTGAAATCCCAATTTTGTCGAATCGACAAAGGTTAATCCATTTAATGCGTATATATCGACCTATTTTTGTGCGTAATACTTCGTTTCGCCGCAGTGACTCAAATGTGAGAGGACAGATATGAGCCAGTACACAAAGATTAATCTTGTAGCCAGACCTAAGCCTGGTCCCATTACGCCTGATCTTTTCGACGTCGTGACTGAGAACGTTCCCGTCGCGGGTCAAGGCGAGGTTCTTGTTAAGCAGACGCACATGTCGCTGGATCCCGCCATGATTGGTTGGATGAGCCCTGATGAGGAAAGCTATGTACCGCCCGTAGGTTTGGGGGAGGTCATGCGCTCCTCAGGCATCGGTCGGGTCGTTGAAAGCCGACATCCTGACTTTACGGTGGGCGACCGCGTTCGTGGAATGATGGGGTGGACGGAGTTTTACTTAAGTGACGGCACGGGTTTGAGTGGTGTCCCCGATGGCGTGGATGAAGAGACGGTGCTGTCCATTTTTGCGCTGCCGGGGATAACTGCCATGAAAGGCTTGTACGGTTTTGGCGACCCAAAAGCCGGAGAGACGCTAGTGGTCAGTGGCGCCGCAGGATCCGTCGGTTCGCTGGTGGGACAGTTGGCGAAGGCAGACGGATTGCACGTTATTGGTGTTGCCGGTGATGATGAAAAATGCCGCTGGCTTGTCGATGACTTGGGCTTTGACGGCGCTGTAAATTACAAGACTGACGATGTAGCTGCAAAGCTTGCTGAGCTGACGCCTAAGGGTGTTGATATCTACTTTGAAAACACCGGTGGCGCCATTCAGCACGCAGTCTTTGATCGCATGAATGCGCACGGACGCATTGTCGTTTGCGGCATGATCTCTGACTACATCGCGTCTGAGCCCTCGGCGGGACCCAACTGGATTCCAATGGTTAAAAAGAGGCTCACAATCCGAGGGTTTACGGTCCCTGATCATTACGACGAAATTCCGAGTTTACTTGAGCAGCTTGCACCTTACGTCATGTCCGGCAAGGTTAAATACCGTAGCCACGTCCTCGACGGTTTGGAATCGGCAATTGACGGACTCAACTTGTTCTTCACTGGGGGTAATCGAGGTAAGCTTATCGTGAAGCTTTAGTCTCTGACCCGTCGCCGCGAGCAACGCAGCTAGGACGTGCTTGCGATGTGGGTTTGACACCTAGGCAAAGGAGTCTAAAGCCAGTCGGGGCGTCACAGTGATCCAATTCGGCTGAATGCTGTATTCAGTAGCGAGTGAGATTTCCTGTACATCGTCTTTTTGCCAATCATTAGACAGTCCGGGTGGCCTCCAAAGCTCTAGGTCGTGTGCATAATTCGCGCGCCCGAGCCTGTTGCGAGTAAAACGAGTCTGTTGTGAGTAAACATAGTCCCGCATGCCTTTAATACCGTCCACTGACGTCAAGTCCCTGTGCTTTGCACTCAGCTTATTGTTTCTTGCGGCAGAGGCTTTGACACTCGAGGCATCGTCCAGCCAGTCAGAAGGTGTTCGGCAGACCTATCTGCCGAGCGATTTTGCACAGTTTGCCCCTCGGTCGGCGTTTGACTTGGTCAGACAAATTCCTGGATTTAGCGTTAACGAGGGCGGAGGTGACCGTGGTTTTGGTCAGGCGGATACTAACGTTCTTATTAACGGGCGTCGCATATCGGGAAAGTCTAACGGTCCGACGCAAGCGCTAGAGCGACTCTCGGTGGAAAGCGTCATACGGATTGAAATTTTGGACGGCGCCAGTCTTGATATCGGCGGTATGTCGGGGCAAGTCGTCAACGTCATTACTGACGCTGATAAAAAGATAACGGGTTTGTACCGTTACTCCCCGAGGGTTCGTCCGAGTGGCCCCAACACCGAGAAACGCCTGCGTGAATTCAGTGTCGCGATCACCGGTGGGGGCAGTGACTCAGAGTGGACCTTGAGCGCAGCTAACGAGCAGCGTGCCTTTGCCGAGTCGGGGTTTGAAGTGGTGAGGGACTCAACGGGCGAGATTACTGACAACCGTTTTGAGTCAAGTCGTCGGTTATTCGACAGGCCCAATCTTTCAGGCTCTTACTCGAAAGAAACAGCCTCCGGCAGTGCCTTTAACCTTGTGGGTGAAGTGAATGGCTATTATTCCAACGTAACGGAGGAGTCCGTGCGCCGAGCAGAAACGCCCGATGCCAATACACGTGCGCTGAAACAGTCCGAAGACGAATATAACTTCGAGATTGGAACGGATTACGAGTTTGCTGTTGGCGCTGGGCGACTCAAGCTGATGGGGCTGCATCGATTCGAGTCCAGTCCCACGGTCGATCGCACCACAACATCTTTTGCCTCGGGGACTGTCGCGGGCTCTGTTTTCTCGCGCCAAGCCGATGAGGCGGAGTCGATCTTAAGGGCTGAATTTGCTTTCACTGCATTGGATAGTCAGTGGCGTTGGTCACTTGAAGGGACCGAGAACTACCTCGACATTACCTCTCAGCTCGATGAGCTGAACGTACAGGGCGAACTAAGCCCAGTGAATCTCACGGGTGCTAACTCCAGGGTGGAAGAGACCCGGGCAGAGTCAACACTCAATGTCAGTAAACGGCTCGGTCAGCGGCTGACCCTTCAGGCAACCCTAGGTGCTGAGTATTCAGAGATTAGGCAGACCGGCAGCTCAGATGTCACGCGGGATTTCGTTCGTCCTAAGGGATTTTTCGCGCTGAACTACAAGCCTAGCGATACACTTTTTCTGTCTGCAAAGCTTGAGCGCCTGGTGGATCAGCTGAGCTTTTTTGACTTCATAGCCTCGGTTGACGTTAATTTGGGACGCGAGAACGTTTCCAATGTTGACCTAGTGCCCCCGCAAGCTTGGAACCTAAAGCTTGAGGCTCAACAATCGCTTGGAACGCGCGGCAACCTGACGCTCAGCCTGTTTTACGAGGACGCTGAAGACATTGTGGACGGCATTCCGATTGAGGGTGGTGGTCAAGCCCCAGGGAATATAGACAGTGCTAATCTCTACGGAGGTTTTTTTGATGCCACGTTATTGAGTGACGAACGGCTTTGGAGCGGGGGGCGTGTGGATCTCTCATTGGGGTACATGAACTCCAATGTCATTGATCCCATACTGGGAAAAAAGAGAAAAATAAGCGACGAATTTTACAAGTCCTACAACCTCGGATTTCGACAGGATTTTGAGGGCACATCTTGGGCCTTGGGCGCCTCAATAGACTACGACGAAACGACACGCGGCGTGAGAATTGACGAGGTCAGTTTTTACAATAAAAGCCCGGGAATCGTTAATTTTTATGTGGAAAATAAAGACGTGAAAGGACTCACAATAAGGGCCAATATTTGGAACTTAATAGAGTCAAAAAATCGATACCGGCGCACCATCTACGCTGACCGATTGTCTGACCAGGTTCTGTTCTCTGAGACGCGCAGTCGACGTTATGGTTACTCCTACACATTGACTGTAGAAGGCGCTTTTTAGAGACACAAAAACCGGGTAAAAGCACAGCGTTTTAACGCATTTTCGACTCCCATGAACCGCAGAGTCACGGCCTCTGCCTTTGTTGGGTTAGAACCGCATTATGTACCGTTATGCGATCATCATTTTTCTGACTGCTCTTCTTCAAGGGTGTGCATCGGATCCAATGCACACGACGGGAGAGCGACGATCCACTATTGCTGACTACAAGACCGTCAGAGTTTTGAGCACGGTTCCTTTGGGCGCACAGAGGATAGCGGTGGTAAAAGCATCATCAGACTCTGGTTTTTCTCGGCGACGCGACCTTGATCACACCGTGGGCGAGCTGAAGAAACGAGCCGCGAAAGTAGGTGCAAATGCACTCGTTATTACTCGTCGCGCTACCTCCGCTGAAATGGGCACTGCCTCAACCTCAGGCGGAGGAACGATCGTAACGTCTAATGAAGTTGAATTCGTCCGTGGGATCGCGATTTGGGTTGACTGAGGCCTGACGTATTTCCGTTTCCTTCCGGCTGCCGGCGAGACAGATCCTTTGGCTAAAAGCTTGAAATCTAGGCTTGCGCGCGTTAGTTAAGTGCAAAGAACTTTAGCCAACGTCATTGAGTGGCAGAATACGGGACTAAACCGGCTTTTCATCCGCTGAGTTGGCGTGCCTTCAGATGGATATAAAAACAATGTGCTTTCGCGTTTTGACCCGCTCTTGGGGTTGCGTTGGCGAAAACAGTATCGACAGCAATTCGACGACAGGAAGCAAAGTCTCATGAAGTATTTTTCACCGCTATACCCATTTCTGCTCGGATGGGCGCTGATTCTCATGAGTACGTCCTACTCAACCCTCGGTCTTATCAATGGCTTGAGTCAGTTGTTGTTCTTTGGTTGGGTCGTCTGCCTTCCCATATGGCGAACTGAGCGCATGAGTTACGTGGATATTGGTTGGCCTTGGGGGCTCGTACTTCTTGGGGTGATCAGCTTCTGGCTCAGTGACGGTTACTGGCTTCGTTCTTTGACGGTGAGCGCAGTAGTCGTATTGGTGGGTTTGCGGATGGGTTTTGGCGCCTTAAACATGTGGCGAATGGGGCTGTTGGAAAAGGAGTTTCCTCGTTATCAGTACCAACGTATCCGTTGGGAACAAGAAGGGAAAACCAATACTCAATTGGCGTTGCAGGTTGACGCCCTCTCGCAGGGTTTGGCCAACGCGTCGTTTTTGGCGTTGCCGGTGTTCGTCATTGCGTCCAACCAAAGCCCTGTGTTGTCTGTGTTTGAGCTGGCGGGTCTGTTGATTTGGGGGCTCTCGTTTGTCATGGAAACGGTGGCAGACATGCAGAAGTTGGCTTTTTTAAAGGATATGAAGAAGCAGGGTAAGCAGCGCCAAGTGTGTAATATTGGATTGTGGCGTTACTGCCGACACCCGAACTATTTTGCCGAGTGGATGGTATGGAATGGCCTTATCGTCGCTGCAGTACCTTCTTGGTTGGCATTACGCACCACTGAAGGCGTGCTGGTTTGGGCGTTGTTGGGGGTGGCATTACTGTTCGCTTCTCGCATGATGTATGTCACGCTGGTATACACCACTGGCGCCGTTCCGTCGGAGCACTTCTCAGCGCAAAAGCGCCCTGACTATGCCGCCTATCAGCAGCGAACTAATCGGTTTTTCCCGGGACCCCCGCGTCATTAAGGCTCACAACACTACTATTGTCTTTATGGCAATAACGCTTTACGAATCAGGCGGTTTATCAGGGCATTACAACGTATAAGAATAGTGAACGCGCTGACGACAACACTAACGGCGCCAGCACAGTCGTGTCCTATCAGTGCTTTTATAGGGGTCGACCAAGGGAACAGTAATGAACGCGAGTGATAACCCGATACTGACCTTTCTGAGGTCTGCCTCCCTGGTTAAAGAGCGAGAGCTCAACGCAGTGGTGAGTTCATTCTTGTTTGTTGTGGTGCTGATGTCGGCCTATTACATTCTGCGTCCCGTGCGCGACGCCATGGCCAGCGACTGGAGCGACGCGGAAGTCAGTTGGTTGTGGACACTGAACTTTTTTATCAGTACCGGTGTTGTTGCGCTCTACGGCGCTGCGGTCTCACGATTTCGTTTCAAACTCCTTGTTCCTGCGACCTACGGCATTTTCGCAGCGTCGTTCGTGTCATTTTACGTACTGGGTTCTTTCTTCGCTGACCGAACGTTAATTGATAAATCATTTTACGTCTGGGTCAGTGTTTTTAGTCTGTTTCACATCTCTGTCTTTTGGAGCTTCATGTCAGAGCTGTTCAGTAAGGAGCAGTCAGGGAGGCTCTTTGGTGTCATCGCTGCGGGCGCAAGTGTGGGGGGGCTCGTAGGTCCATCCATCCCCGCATTTTTCTCTGCATCGCTGGGCACCGACAACTTAATGTTGATCGCAAGCGTCATGCTGCTCCTGACCATACCGATTATCTTTCATTTGCAGGCGCTGAAATTAACGGTACCGGGTGAGCACGTATTGCCAAAAACAACGACCACGCACGCCATTGGTGGGAACCCGCTTGCCGGCTTTAA
This sequence comes from Halieaceae bacterium, assembly GCA_018666295.1. GTDB lineage: Bacteria > Pseudomonadota > Gammaproteobacteria > Pseudomonadales > Halieaceae > Luminiphilus. The sequence continues at coordinate 1,685 of JABIZW010000234.1, read as the reverse complement.
AGCCTTCTTTTCAAACCCGTACTTACTCTGCATTGGGTTGTTTATTTTCCTTTATACCGGCATCAGCTCCTTTGTTTACTTCGAGCTCAAAAACTTGCTCAGTGAGCTCACCCGGCCCGAGCGTACGGCGATCTGGGCACAAATGGACCTCGCCGTTAATATCTTGTCGATTTCTACGGGGCTGCTGGTCACCGGCCGGATCGTGAGTAAATTCGGTATGCCGGTCACCATCGCACTGGTCCCTGTCCTGATTTGTATAGGGCTACTTGTGCTCGCTATTTCGCCCTTTTTAGGCGCTGTCGTGGTGCTACAAATTGTGCGTCGTGCCGGGAACTATGCTGTGACTCGACCTGCTCGCGAAATGCTGTTTACGCGCGTTGATCGTGAAACACGATTTAAGGCAAAACCGGTTATCGACGTTGTCGCGTACCGCGGTGGCGACATGCTCATGGCCTGGTTATTCACAGGATTGACGCAAGGTTTGGGGCTCGGATTGGCGGCGGTTGCTGTCGTGGGTGCTGGCATCGCCGCGCTCTGGTCACTCGTAGGCATCTATCTCGGTCGTTGGTTTGAGCGTGACGATTCGGAGTCCAATACGACCCCTGCCGATACGACCTCAGCGGCTCGAGGAGGCACTCACTAGATGAACTACAGACTTATTTTTTTTGGCGCTTGGGCTATCGATGAGCTCATTGACCTTCGACTTACACACACTAATAACTGGTAATGGAATTCGTTATGAAAAATATCGCAAAGACCACACTGTTGGCTTTTTTTCTTGGTACTGCCGCGCTTGCTGCGGCGGGCCACCACTCAGGGGCGGCGCATGAGGGTAATCAAGTAAAGCATGTTGGCTTTAGCCAGATGGGCGACCCTGCGACGGTACTTGAAGTCAAAACAGAGGCGTCGCGGGCCTTACGTCCAGGCGAAGTCCGCGTCAAAGTACTTGCCTCTCCCATTAACCCTTCCGACCTCCTACAGATTGCCGGTAATTATGGGGTTGACCCGGTATTGCCCGCACGTCCCGGCAGCGAGGGTATCGGTCGTGTTACCGAAGTATCTGCAGACGTTCAGGCGCTAAAGGTCGGGCAACTGGTTCTTCTTGCAAGTGGAAGTACGTGGGCGGAAGAACTCGTCGCGCCGGCAGCCGGCTTCTTGCCACTTCCCGATCTTGGCCCTATTGGCGCCGACACGATCGAACAGCTGGCCATGGCAGCGGTCAACCCGTTGACTGCGCTGCTTATGCTGACTTCGTATACCGATGTGGCAGAGGGTCAATGGATTGCGCAGAGTGCTGCAAACTCTGCCGTCGGTGGTTATGTCATTCAGCTGGCCAAACAGCGCGGTATCAAAACCGTCAATATTGTTCGTCGTGAGGGCTTGGCTGATGAATTGATGGCCAAAGGTGCAGATGTTGTCCTCATCGACGGGCCTAATTTAGCGGCTGATATTGCCAAAGCAACTAACAACGCACCGATTGTGTTGGCGCTGGATCCTGTGGGTGGCGATACCTTCGCTCGGTTGTCCGACAGCCTTGGCTATGGCGGTACATTGGTAACCTTCGGCCTTCTTTCGGGAAAACCTGCCCCTTTAAATACCCGAATGCTAATAGGCAACGACACGCGCCTGCGAGGGTTTTGGTTATCTAAGTGGTATCAGGCGGCGAGCATGCAAGAGAAGCAAGC
>JABIZW010000146.1 GCA_018666295.1 Halieaceae bacterium | reverse complement strand
TGGGATAACCGATCACTTCTTCACTCGGCGACGGGCGGCTTTGACGGCTACGACCGGCTCCTGCACCGAGTCACGATCGCCGATACTCAGTGGTGATCGGTCGATGGCACACTCGGCTTTAGTGATGAACAATCATCGCCTTCCTGAGAGTCTTCTGGACGATATTGCCCTCGCCATTAAGGCCCACCGCAGCATTCCCCCCCTGCCCAAGGGCATCACTGTCGAGGACGCCTATTTGGCATTGCCTCATCTGGTGAAACGCGTCACTGGCGATCGACCCGGAGGCCTTAAAGCCGGGGTGACCAACACCGATATTCAAGCCTTCCTAGGCCTTGAAGAGGCGCTGCTTGGCATGCTGTATGAATCCAGTGCGGCAAGCGACGGTCTGGTCCTACCCTTTGTCAAAGGACGAAAAATCGAGTGTGAAATGGGGATTCGTTTAAACGCCGACGGCTCCCCCCTCGCTGTCGGACCCGCTGTTGAATTGGTCAACCTCGACTTTTCGGTACCCGAAGACCTCACAGCCGGTAATCTGGTTCTGTGCAATATGGGCACCGATCGCTTTATCTTAGGAAACATGAATCCGTGGGATCAGTTTGATTTTAGCCTACTCACAGAGGTTGAAATAACGGTAATCCATGACGGTAAAACACGGCTTACCACTTCACCGCTTGACTCATTAGGGGGTCCCCGGAGTGCCCTTGATTGGTGTGTCAGCAAAAGTGCGATGCTTAAGTTGCCCATCACGCAAAACTGCGTGCTCCTGACCGGTACTTGTGGCGCAGCACTTCCCGGGGAACCGGGTCACTATGAAGTGAACTACGGCGCGCTCGGCTCAATCAGATTCAGCATCACAGACGCCTAACATCGCGTCTAACACCCAAAAAAGGAAGCCTCATGACCATTGCGCCTGTAACTCAAATCTTGCAGCGATCCGCTCAACAGCGCTCTCAACAGTCCTCTCAACAACACTCGCAGCGAATCTCTCAGTATTTTTTGCCGCGGATCGCTCGCGTCATGATCGCCGCCGGCGTTGTTTTTTTAGTCGGCTGCGGGAACAGCACGACGCCAACTGAGGCCGTCTCAACCTATACCGCAACAATCGTAAAAACCGACTATGGTATTCCCCACATCACGGCAAATTCATGGGGATCTCTCGGATTCGGTGAGGCCTACAGTGCCGCAGAAGACCACGTCTGCAACATCGCTTTAGCACTCGTGCAGTCACGCGGCGAAAGTGCGGCGGCTTTTGGTCCCGGGCGTAACAATCGTAATACGACGCGAGATATCGTTGTTAAGGCACTTGGCATTCCTGAGCGCGCGAAAGCCGCGCTTGAGGCACAAGAGCCGGATATTCGTGAATGGATTGAGGGGTATACCGCAGGCTACAACCAATTTCTCGAGGAAAAGGAGGGTAACCACGGCTCCTGGTGCGAGGATGAGGACTGGGTCAGACCGGTGACCACCTCTGAAGTGATGGCGCAGTACGTGACGTTGGTGTACACCTTGCCTCGTATATCAGGCGCACTGGTTGCAGCCCAGCCTCCTCGAGGCACAACCCCCAAAGAGGATCAGATCGCCAAGGCAATCAATGTCGCACCGACGGTCGAAGCCACACTCAGTGACATGAAGCTTCGCGATATGGGGTCCAATGCATGGGCCATTGCCGCTAAGCGCTCCGAAAATGGCCGCGGGTTATTACTCGCAAATCCGCATTACCCTTGGTACGGCATCGCACGTTTTTGGGAAAAGCATCTCACCATTCCCGGTAAGTACAATGCTTACGGTGCCGGCCTGATTGGCGCACCGGGCGTTGCCGTTGGCTTTAATCAGAACCTAGGATGGTCACATACTGTATCTAACTCTAAACGAACCGTGATCTATCAGCTGGCGCTGAATCCGAACGACCCGACTCAGTACCGATGGCAGGACGGTTGGCGCGCGCTTACGAACGTGGCGGTGTCGGTCGATGTCAAAACGGACGCGGGCATCGTTACAAAATCTCACACCATCTGGTCGTCGCACCAGGGTCCGCTGTTAGCGCTACCAGGACTCAGTGACGACCCTTTGACCGCTTACGCTGTTCGCGATGCAAATCAAGACAACATTCACACGTTTGCGCAATGGAAGGCCATGGGTAGCGCCCAAAATATGGACGACTTCATCGACGCGCATCGCACCTATAATGCTATGCCCTGGGTCAACACGATTGCCGCCTCAGCTGACGGCCGCGCGGTCTACATCGACAACTCAAACGTCGGTGCTCTGAGCACCAACGCCATTACGGGCTGGCGCGACACTCTGAAAGCCGTCCCAAAACTTCAGTATCTGTTTTTATCCAAAGGACTCGTGATTTTAGATGGTAGTAAAGCGGCGAATGATTGGCTCGAGACCACCTCTCCCGTGGCCAATACCGAACCCTTTGAGCGGCGTCCGTTGATTGAGAGCGAACAGTACGTATTCAACGCCAACGACAGCTACTGGCTGAGTGATCCTGAGCGCCCTGCAGAGTCGCTCTCCCCGCTTTATGGCGCAACAATGACGCCTCGATCCGTTCGAACCCGCATGAACATTGAACTGCTCAAACCAAACAGCACTTTTGGTTACGCCGGCAGCGACAACAAATTCAATCGTACGGAGATACAAGACGCGCTTTTTGGCAATGACAGTCTGACCGCTCACCTGCTGCTGCCCGAGGTTTTATCGGCCTGCCAGAATACGCCCGAGCGTGAAGTTGCGGGTATGATCATTGATCTCACTGCGGCCTGCGCAGTCCTAAAAGACTGGGATCGCAAATTCAATCGGGAGTCTCGCGGTGCAGTTCTGTTTCGGGAGTGGCTCACGCGCTATCCCTACGATGAGACCTACCTGGGTAAATCACTCTTCAACGTCGCCTTCAATCCCATGGAACCCGCCGACACACCAAGGGGTTTGGCGGATGAATCGCTCGCACTCGACCGTCTTGCCGAAGCGGTGGATATCCTCAACACAGCGGGCATCGCCCTCGATGTTCCGTTGGGCGAATTACAGGTGGCACATCGCGATGAGCGTGACTATCCGATTCACGGTGGTAATGGCTACGAAGGCATTGCCAACATTCAAGGCACGACCACACGCACGGACAACCCTACTGAAACACCGATTTTTACCGGTAGCGAACACTTCGTGGGCGACAGTAAAAGCCTGTCAACATCAGGTTACAACGTCGTGCACGGCTCGAGCTTTATTATGGCGCTGGCTTGGGGCGAGGCAGGCCCTGAAGCGGAGGCGATTCTCTCTTATTCACAATCAGGCGATCCCGCCTCACCGCATTTTGATGATCAAACGAAACTGTATGCGGACAAGCAGTGGCGCCCTATCATCTTTAACGAAGACGAGGTTGAAAAAGGCGCGATTTCACAACGCGTTCTCAAGTCGAGGTTTTAAGGAGGAGCCCGCAATCTGCGGGCTGTGGTTAATCTGGTGCCTTCGCCAAGTCGTCTCGGATATAGCGCGCGGCCAGTAAGTAGAAGATTCCTGAGATAAACATGGCGCTCGGAATAATGTACATCATCGCATAGCCGAGCGAATCGACACCGTGCTGGTCAGCAAGCGTGTCACTCAGCAGTCCGATTGACGTGGGCCCCAAACCCAAACCGATCATGTTCAGTATGAAGAACAGAAGCGCTGAAGACACAGCTCGCATCTTGAGTCCGACCATACTGTGGACACACGCAATGGTCGCCCCCAGATACGCATTAGATAAAATGGCGGGCACGATCAGTAATAAGAGTGCCGTGTAAGGGCTGTCGACCAGAAACATGCTGATCTGAAATGGAATAGAGATTGCGCAAGCACAAACAGCAACCCACATGTACCAACGCTTGTCGCGCTTACCGAGCTTGTCCGCTAAGACGCCCGAGCTGAATACACCGATCGCGCCACCAACGCCAATAATCAGTGCAAGCCAGGTGCCCAATTCGCCCGTCGGCATTTGGTGCGTTCTGATCATAAACGATGCAATCCAATTCGAACTGCTGTAGCCGGCAAAAGCATTCATCGCAGCACCCAGCGCCATCAACATGAACGACGGCCGACTCAGCAGCAGTTTGAACACGCTGAGCATCGAAGGGTTTTCACCCGCGGACGCACGATTTTCGGTGAGACCTCGAATGGGCTCAGGAACGGTCAGCTTAAGCACGATGGCAATCAAGACGCCGGGGACACCAACGACAAAAAAAGCGACACGCCAGCCGAAAAACTCGTTAAGCCATCCACCAAACAAGAAACCAAATAAGATGCCAATGCTGATTCCAGTCGAATAAAAACCGATTGCGCTCGCCCGCTTCTCGGGCGGGAAAATATCGGAAATCATCGAATGCGAGGGCGGGCTGCCGCCCGCCTCGCCGATGCCCACACCGACACGAGCTGCAAGCAATTGCCCATAGTTTTGCGCCATGCCACTCAGCGCTGTCATGCC
>JABIZW010000169.1 GCA_018666295.1 Halieaceae bacterium | reverse complement strand
TTCTCGCACGCCATAGCCCCAATTTGAACGACCCAACAGCGGGAGTGAAGGCGCCCAGAACACCAAGAAAACTGCCTAAAACACTCGAACCAGATCAGGTCGCTCAGCTTCTCAACCATCGCAGTGATAATGCGTTGATGGCACGAGATCATGCGATGGCTGAACTCCTCTACTCTGCAGGGCTACGTCTTGCCGAACTTGTTGGGACCAACATCAATGACTTGGATAAGACCGATAAAGTGATCACCGTTGTGGGCAAAGGTCAGAAAACACGCCTGGTTCCTGTCGGCAGACCCGCGCTTACGGCGTTATCGGAGTGGATGAAATACCGACCCTTCGGCGACGAGTCACTCGGCTTCGACTCACCCCTGTTCGTCACGCAGCGTGGGATGCGAATCAGCCCTCGCACAGTTCAAGAAAGAATCCGGCAGCTGGCGATCAAGCACGGGATGTCGCAAACAGTTCACCCACACGTATTACGCCACGCGTTTGCCAGTCACTTGTTGGAATCAAGTGGTGATTTGCGGGCAGTCCAGGAGCTACTCGGGCACGCCAACATTGCAACGACACAAATCTACACGCACCTGGACTTCCAACATCTCGCAAAGGTCTATGACCAAGCGCATCCCAGAGCACAAAAGCGCGCCAAGCGCGGGACAAAACCATGATCACTACGGTTTCGTTCGATTTAGACGACACGCTATGGAATCCCCGTCCGGCCTTGATTGCTGCCGATAAAGCCCAGTGGCAAGAACTGTCTCAGATTTATCCAGAATTCACCGAGCACTTCAGTCAGGATCATATTTTTAAATGTCGGAAAGAAGTACTCGAAAACGCTCCGAGTATTATCGGCGATGTTACTGCACTTCGACTCGAGGTCATGATTCAACTCCTCACCTCACTTGGCATCAATGCTGAGAAGGCAGCGAGCACTGCTGCCGCGGCATTTGCAGCCTTTATGGCACGACGCAACGACGTCGTACTGTTTTCAGACGCCATCGAGGTTCTTAAACAGCTCTGCGGTACGTATCGCCTTGTGGCGATTACCAATGGCAACGCGAATGTCTTCAAGACCGAGTTGGGAGTATTTTTTGAGCTTGCGATTCGCGCTGACGAGGTCGGTATTGCCAAGCCAGACCGCGGTATCTTTGATCTAACATGGGAACGTTTGGGCTGTGCCGCCACAGAAGTGATTCACGTAGGGGACAGCGTCGAGAGTGATGTGCAGGGTGCACTTAACGCAGGGGTTACACCCGTCTGGTACAACCCCAACGGCGAAACCAATCTATTGGACGTCAATCAAATCAGTAGTCTGACTGAGCTACCCGCGTTATTGAAAAATATCCGCGGTTAAATTGCCTCTTCGCCCGTTTCTCCGGTTCGAATACGAACGACCTGCTCGAGCTCCGACACAAAGATTTTTCCGTCGCCAATTTTGCCAGTGCTGGCCGCCGAAATAATGGTGTCAACAATTTGCTCCAGCTGCTCGCCCGCTGTCGCTATCTCGAGCTTCAGTTTTGGTAAAAAATCGACAACGTACTCAGCACCTCGGTAAAGCTCAGTGTGACCACGCTGACGACCAAAACCTTTCACTTCCGTAACCGTTACGCCCTGCACACCGATTTCGGAGAGCGCACTTCGAACGTCGTCAAGTTTAAAGGGCTTAATAATCGCGGTGACTAACTTCATGAAAACCTCACAACAATCTTCTTTAACGGCACATGCCGTGTGAATCGTGAGTATGGCGCAACCGGTGACGTTTATGAAGTGGACTGATCAATCATCTTATAAACCAAAAAAAACCCGGCCAGAGGCCGGGTCTTCATTTGAGCAAGTGAAGCGCTAACGCCGAGCCACTGACGTCGTGGTGTTTACCGCATCAATATCGAACCGGTCGGCCTGCATAACCTTTGTCCACGCGCTGGCAAAGTCACTCACGAATTTCGCCTCACCGTCGTCTGCGCCGTAAACCTCAGAAATCGACCGCAACTCGGAACTCGAGCCGAACATTAGATCAACGGGTGTGGCGGTCCATCGCCGCGTGCCTGTCTCTCGATCGGTGGCAACGTAAACACCCGGAAACTCGCTCGATGCTGACCACTCAAAGCTCATATCAAGGAGGTTCACAAAAAAGTCATTAGTGAGCTCACCTTTGCGGTCGGTTAACACGCCGTGTGCAGAGTCGCCGGCATTTGCGCCTAACACTCGCAATCCACCCGTCAACGCAGTCATCTCTGGAACTGTCAAATCAAGTAGATTTGCTTTGTCGATCATCGCACCGACTGGAGACAGATAGTTCCGGGCTTCGTCGTAGTAGTTACGAAAGCCGTCCGCGACCGGTTCCAGCGCAGAAAATGACTCAACGTCGGTCTGGCTTTGTGACGCATCCATACGTCCCGGAACAAATGCAACGGTAAGGTCGTGACCGCGTTTCGCGGCTGCACTTTCAATAGCTGCAGCGCCTGAAAGTACAATCATGTCGGCCATACTAATTTTTTTGCCACCGCGCGCCTTGGCATTAAATGCCAACTGCACCTGCTCGATTGCCGAAAGCGTGGACCTCAGTTCAGCCGGCTCGTTCACCAGCCAGTTATTCATCGGGGCGAGTCGTATACGCGCTCCATTGGCGCCGCCACGCATGTCGCTGTCTCGGTAGGATGACGCTGACGCCCATGCGGCCTTAATCAATTCAGCTTCACTCACACCAGACACTAAAACCGCCTTCTTCAGGGCGTTAATGTCCTTTTCGGTGACGAGTGGGTGATCGAGCGGCGGCACAGGATCCTGCCACATCAATACCTCGGCAGGTACATCAGAGCCGACATAGCGTGCGCGCGGACCCATGTCACGGTGTGTCAGTTTGAACCAGGCACGCGCGAACGCATCTTCAAACTCGTTTGGATTTTCTAAAAATCGTTGGGAAATTGCTCGGTATGCAGGATCAGCTTTTAACGACAAGTCGGTCGTGAACATTATCGGTGCGTGTCGACGATCTGGTACGTGAGCATCCGGCACCGTATTAGCCGCTTGGCCATTGACAGGCACCCATTGAATGGCGCCGGCAGGGCTTTGGGTCATTTCCCAATCAAAAGCGAACAGGTTGGCCAGATACATCATGCTCCAACGGGTTGGAGACGCCGTCCAAGCACCTTCAAAACCGGACGTGACCGTGTCCTCCGAATGCCCCTTACCACAGCGATTTTTCCAACCGAAACCCTGTTCTTCGAGGCCTTCACCGGCAGGCTCCACAGCAACACACTCGTCGGGCTTGTGTGCACCATGCCCTTTCCCAAAGGTATGGCCACCGGCAATGAGAGCAACAGTCTCTGCATCATTCATGGCCATACGACCGAACGTCTCGCGAATGTCCTGTGCGGCAAGCTTAGGGTCGGGCGTCCCGTTGGGGCCTTCGGGATTCACATAAATAAGACCCATCTGAACGGCGGCAAGCGGGTTATCGAGTTTGCGCTCTCCCGAGTAACGCTCATCCGCAAGCATCACCTTCTCAGGCCCCCAGTAGACCAAATCAGGCTCCCAGTCGTCCGAACGTCCGCCCGCAAAGCCAAATGTTTTAAAACCCATGTCTTCCATCGCCACATTACCGGCGAGAATCATGAGATCGGCCCAACTGACGCTGGCACCGTACGCTTTCTTAACAGGCCATAGCAGACGACGCGCCTTATCTAAGTTGCCGTTATCAGGCCAACTATTGAGCGGTTCAAAGCGCTGCTGACCGCCCCCTGCACCACCTCGGCCATCAGCCACGCGGTAAGTCCCTGCGCTGTGCCAAGCCATGCGAACAAAGAAAGGACCATAATGACCGTAGTCAGCTGGCCACCAGTCTTGCGAGTCAGTCAGCGTTGCACGGACATCGGCCTTGAGCGCATCAAGGTCGACCTTTGCAAACTCGGCCGCATAATTGAAATTGGGGCCGTAAGGGTTTGACTCCGGTGAATGCTGACGCAACGGTGTTAAGTCGATGCGCTCGGGCCACCAAAACTGCGGAGGCTTTGCGAATGTATTTTCCGCCTGAACTGGCACAGACATAGCCGACAAAAGCACTATCCCAGCAAGCGCGAGCTTGATTGCGTTCATGGTTGACTCCTCAAAAAAAGACTCAGTAACTTATGGGCGCACACTCAAGGTGCATTCCCTCAGACCATGAAAGTAGTCTTGTTTCGGGGATGGGTCCAATCGAAATAGTTGACGAACGTCATCGGATTTTCTAATAAATGGTGCGCCGATGCGGTTTGTTGGTGCAAAAAAAAGGGGGAGCTAAGCTCCCCCAAGGTCTCACTCAAACTACTATCGGGCGGACGTAAACTCTGGGTAGGCTTCCAAGCCGCACTCGGCAAGGTCAGACCCTTCATATTCCTCTTCCTCGGTGACTCTAACCGGCGTAATAAACCCAATCACTTTGAAGGCAACAAACGAGGTGACAAACACCCACGTGAAGATTGTGAATGCGCCGAGTAGCTGACCGGAGAACGATGAAGCATCGTTAGTCAGGGGCACAAGCAACAGCCCAAGCAAACCAACCACACCATGGACCGATACCGCGCCGACGGGGTCGTCGAACTTGAGCTTGTCCAGTCCCACAATCGAGAGCACAACGAGGACACCGCCCGCAGCACCAAATACAGTGGCCTGCAACGCTGTTGGTGTTGAAGGCTCGGCGGTGATTGCAACAAGACCCGCAAGACAGCCATTCAATGCCATGGTGAGATCGAACTTACCAAACATGACTTTTGCAACGGTCAGGGCAGCAATACAACCGCCGGCAGCAGCGGCGTTGGTGTTCATGAACACGTTGGCAACCGCCGTCGCGTCAGCCACCGTAGCTGTAGCGAGTACTGAACCCCCGTTGAAACCAAACCATCCCATCCACAGAATGAATGTTCCAAGCGTCGCCAGTGGCATGTTGGCGCCCGGGATTGCATTAACTTTCCCATCAGCCGTGTACTTGCCTTTTCGCGCACCAATCACCAAAACACCTGCGACGCCTGCAGCGGCACCGGCCATGTGAACGATGCCAGAACCGGCAAAGTCGGAGAACCCGTTATCACCCAGGCTGTAGAGGCCAAATACCTTCTCACCACCCCACGTCCAGTTGCCTTCCATGGGGTAAATGAACCCAGTCATGACGACAGCGAAAATGAGGAAGGCCAACAGTTTCATCCGCTCTGCGACGGCACCGGAGACGATGGACATGGCTGTTGCCACGAACACAACCTGGAAGAAAAAGTCAGCCGACGGCGCATAACCGTTTTCGAGGTTTTCCTCAGTAATCCCAGTGAGGGCGTAGTTTGAAAGGTCGGGATACATAATCTCGTAACCGACCAGCATGAACATCGTGCATGCAACCGCAAACAAAACGATGTTTTTTGTCAAAATTTCAGTCGTGTTCTTGCTTCGAACCAGACCCGCTTCAAGCATGGCGAAACCGGCCGCCATCCACATTACTAACGCGCCACACACCAAAAAATAGAAGGTGTTTAACGCGTAACTCAGTTCAGCTGTAGCTTCCATGATGCCTCTCCTCTACGCTTAGAGCGCATCAACACCGGTTTCACCGGTGCGGATACGAATGGATTGTTCAAGTGACGTAACAAAAATTTTGCCGTCCCCAATATTTCCTGTCTGGGCTGCGCTTGAAATGGCCTCGATCGTCTGATCGAGCATCTCGTCTGAGACGGCGACTTCCACCTTTGTTTTCGGCAAAAAGTCGACGACATATTCCGCACCCCGATAGAGCTCGGTGTGTCCCTTCTGTCGCCCAAAACCTTTGACCTCACTTACCGTGATGCCTTGTACCCCGATGGTGGACAGTGCTTCTCGCACGTCGTCCAACTTAAAGGGCTTAATGACTGCAGTGACCATTTTCATGAGTTTTCTCCCTCGCAATGGCTGAAATCAAACAACGGATGAATTAAAGACTTTTGCCAATGGTCAAGATCAAAGCGGCGTCTGCCCAGTCGTAACCATAGGCGTCAGCTTCATCAAGGTTGGTGTCTTCGTAAGTCAGCGCAAGGTCAAGACCCGCCGCTGAAGTTGATAAGGCGATCGACCAATTCATGTGGCTCGTCGCACCGTCCAGGTAGCCGGCTTCGTCGTAGTCACCCGAACCCACTAAGAAGTCGAGCGCGTACGCGTCGGAGAGTGCCACGCTGTAAGTTGCATAGGTGTAGGTGAACTTACCGGTCTCGCCCCAGTACTCATCTGAGTAATTCATCCCAATGCCAAAGTCACCAAAGCTGAGCGACCCGTAAACTTCGCCGTAATCGCCGAGAAGACCTTCGTCTTGTGGGTAATCGTAATAGATGTAACCGATGTCGTACGACACGCTGTCGCTGATGTCAGAGGCATATCCAACGTAGTAGTCGAGCTCGATACCACCATTCAGACCACCACACGAATTCACTTCGTCGGCGGAGCAATCAAAGTCGACCGCTGCGCCCCATGTGCCAATGTATGCACCGTTGTCAAAGGCGACGTCAAACCCGCCTTGAATTGATGGGGCACTGTCCGACTGCGATATTCCGCGAAATTTGTAATCGGACGTTAGGGCAACATTGCCGCTCACTTCAGCTGCGAAGGCTTGCGTTGCTGGGATAGTAACGAGGACTGCAAGAGCCGCTTTCTTAAACATTGTCTTCTCCTTTTTGAGTGAAAGATCCGCGATACAACTTCAGGTGCTGAATCTTGGGATGCTCGGTTAATAGCGAGGGTCGAGCCAACACCAATAAAAATGTTTAAAATCAATTGCTTAATAAATAATCGATGCGCTTAGGAGGCGGAATGGACATGAGGCCGCACTGCTTTGGTGCGAAAAAAGATGGACGATGCCCAAAATTGATGCGGTATTTGGCCATGAAATTCGGATAACCTAATACAACGCAAACGTGAGACTGACTTCATGACTGAAGACCCACAAAAGCCCGACTCCACAGAAGCACTCTCCCGACTGTTTGGGAGCATTGTGAAAGAAGGGAAAACGCTGGCCGACGAGGTGTCAGGTAACGCCAAAGCCGTTGCTCGTTCGGCACTGGGAAATCTCGACGTTGTCAGTCGCGATGAGTTTGATGCTCAAGCCGCAGTGCTGCAGCGCACACGCCTGCGTGTCGAGCAGCTGGAGTCGGAGATCGACGCACTATCAACGAAGATTGAAGCCTTAGAAAGAGATCAGTAGTCAGCCGATACGCTCAGGACAGGACGTCTTGAGGAAAACAAGGAAGTTACATGTCGCTTGCCAGAGTCAAAACCCGCTGCAGACAAGGTCTCAGTGCGCCCTTGGTTTCGGTCGAAATTCACTTGAGTGCAGGCTTGCCAACGATTGCACTCGTGGGGTTTTCAGAAGCCACAGTTCGCGACGCAAAGGAAAGGGTTCGCAGCGCCATACTGTCAACTGGATTTCGCTGGCCCGACTCTCGTATCACCATTAGCATCTCTCCGGCCGCGCTCCAAAAAACCGGTGCAGGCTTTGATCTTCCAATCGCAGTCGCCATTTTGATTGCGTCGAAACAACTGCCCTCATCACTTGCAGACAGCGCAGAGTTCTTCGGTGAACTCAGTCTCGACGGACGGGTACTGGAGACCAGGGGTCTTCTCGCCGCTGTCGCGAGTGAGCGAGACGCGGATACGGTGGTTTACACCCCGGAGATCAACGCCGACGCCCTATTTGCCGTGTGCCCTAACCTTGTTGGGCTCACCTCATTAAAAGACCTAAAACATCCCGATCAGATTGAAAACAATCGTCCTAGAGCGAACGCCCCTCAGGACCGTCCCCCCCCTCTCCTGCAGTGAGCCTGCCCGTAGGACAACCGGAGCTCTGGCGAGTATCCGAAATCGCGGCAGCAGGGTCCCACCACCTCTTGATGTCGGGAGAACCGGGGGCAGGAAAGACCATGGCGGCAGAACTCATCAGGCAACTGCTTCCAAAGCCGTCAACAAAAGAGATACTCGAGAGCCAAATTTTATTGGATATTAGTAATCAGCCTTATTCGCTGGAGCGCCCCTTTCGCGCCCCGCATCATAGCGTCAGCACAGCGGGCCTGGTCGGGGGCACACGCCATGCCAACCCGGGCGAAATAAGCCTTGCACACAATGGCATTTTATTCCTCGATGAACTTCCAGAGTTTTCACTGGCGACCATTGAGGCGCTCCGACAGCCCCTTGAAACCGGCGAAATACAGGTGACACGAGCGGAGCAGTCGCACGTTTATCCCGCAAGATTTCAACTGGTAGCGGCCATGAACCCCTGTCCTTGCGGATTTAAAGACTCCATCGACAATCATTGCCGCTGTTCCACAGCCGCGCTGAATCGTTATGAGACAAAGCTGTCTGAACCTTTGCTGGACCGAATTGATCTCTATGTCCAGGTCAAGCGATCGAGAGTCTCTGAGATCATGGCCCCTACAACCCAGCAGTCAACGCTACGCGCTCAAGCAAAAACAAGAATCGACAGCGCACGTGAAAGACAAATCACGCGCCAAGGTGTCGCGAATGCAAGGATACCGAGCGCAGAGCTTCTAGACCTTTGTTCGCTGTCGCCGACCACCAAGTCTTGGCTAGAAACGACGGGAGAGCGTCTTAGGCTTTCAGGGAGAGGCCTTCATCGGTGTCTTAGAGTGGCCCGAACAATTGCCGATCTTGCCAACACTGAATCGGTGACAACCGCAGAACTGTGTGAGGCCCTCGCGTATCGGCGAAGTCCCTCTATGCAACTATCGAACACATCCTTTGGCGCAACCTGAGTTGCCCACTGACGCAGTCGAGGGTTTAGAAGCCCGTGACGTACTCGGCAAGATCTTGAATATCCTCATCGCTGAGCGCCGCAGCTTGCCCCCACATCAGTGCGCTTTGCGCACCAACTTGCTCGTTCGCACGGTAAGCGGTCAAACGACCAACAATATAATCGGTGTCTCGACCCACCAGGGCCGGACCAATACCACCGCCCCCGTTAGACCCGTGGCATGCCGCGCAGCTGGCATACTTTGCCTCACCGGGAAGCGACGCTTGAGCCATGTCGGCCCCAGCGGGTGCACCACCACAATCCTCTCCCGCCACACAGACGGTCGAAAAAGATTTAATACGGTCCGCAATCGATGCGCGCTGTTCGTCGGTTTGGGCAAATGCAGAAACAGAAAGCGCTAATATAGTGACAAGAAGGTATCGCATGGCTTTGGAAACTCGTTTGGCAGTTTTTTGAAGCGCGCAGTATACAGACTAATGTGACTGCGAAAAAACTCGGTTGTCCAAGTAGTGCAGACAACAATGTGTTTTATTGTGCAAACAGCGGCATAAATTACACACACAATGACGACAAGAGGACTGTTTCATGAAGCTTTACACCTTTGACCCGGCACCCAACCCCCAACGCCTAAAGCTCTTCATTGATTTCAAAGGACTTGAAATAGACACCCATCAGGTCAATTTCCCAGAGGGCGAACAACGCACAGACAGTTACAAAGCGATAATTCCAACCGGGACTGTCCCCGCGCTGGTGCTGGACAGCGGACGTGTTCTAACGTCTGTTTTTGCCATTACACACTACTTAGAAGCCGTGAACCCCGATCAACCTCTCCTGGGCAGTAGCGCTGAAGAAAAAGCGGCGGTCCTCGACTGGAACCATCGGTTATTTAACGATGTATTTCGAGCCACGGCAGACGTCTTTCGCAATACTAATCCAGCCTTTGTTGGTCGCGCGGTGCCTGGTGTTCTCGATACTGAGCAAATACCGGCACTCGCTGAGCGTGGACAGGCGCAACTACTTTACGCGCTGAACATGTTGAATCATGAGTTGGCTTCACGTCCATTTTTAGCCGGTGAGCGCTTTAGCATGGCGGATATCGATTTATTGG
Organism: Halieaceae bacterium; assembly: GCA_018666295.1. Classification (GTDB taxonomy): domain Bacteria; phylum Pseudomonadota; class Gammaproteobacteria; order Pseudomonadales; family Halieaceae; genus Luminiphilus. The sequence continues at coordinate 8,406 of JABIZW010000169.1, read as the reverse complement.
TCCTGCTCTCTTTTGCTGGCTGGGCCGCCAAGACCAAACCCGACGAGTCGCTGACTGCACTGATTGCTTGGCGCGCAAGCGCGCAGTCGGTTCTTGATATGGCCACAAGCCCCTAATGGCGTGGACGGTGCCCGGATCGTGCTGAGGCAGCAACTGACAATACTGGTGTTGCTCAGCATAACGGCCTGCTCTCCAGCAGAAGTTGGAGCCGAAAAATTTGATAATTACCTGCAGCGCCTCAGCCGTGTCGCGGGTGTAGAAGTTGAGCCCATGGAGGTCGCGAGCAGGCCCAAGATTCCGACCTTTAGTCAAAGCCGGAGGAGCAATATTCCAAACGGTACGCTTTCACTGATCGATTTTTTATCGCTCAGCGGCTGTGCGCTACAGGCCAATATTGCGCGACGAAACACCTCTATGGGGCGAACCGCATCGGCCTCGCAGAAGCTCATTCTCGATCTGGAGTTTTTGCGGCTCGCACCTGCGTGCATTGAACTGCTCACCCGACAAGGTGAAACTGAGATCGCGAAGACACTGCACGACAACATCGCACTGCGCCGAACACACCTCAAACAACGTTTATTCACAGCCTTACTGGGCGGTCCTGAATGGCAAGACTTCTGGCGTACACCCAACAGCTTGCTGAACTATCCTAACAATGCGAGCGGCGACACAGCACAAGCCCTTTGGATTTTATCGCAACGAGTAGAGCGTTTTTTAGACGGTCAATGGACCGAAAAAGACGAGGATCTAGAACCGCTGCTGGCGAAATTACGCGTGAACTCGGGGGGTCAACTGATCGAGGCCGCAAGACTGCAAACAGATAAACTCACGCGGGGCAGTGCGATAATGGCCCTTGCGGCCACAAGCGGGGCCTACTGCCATCGCGGTGCGATAACCGATGTCGGTACGGTGACCAAAACCGTCATCGCAAAATATTTTGCTGCCGATGTCCAGGCCTGGTCAGCACGCGTTTCTCAAAGACACTATGAAATTCAGACACCACTCCTGGCACTTGAGACCCGTCTCAAGGACGCACTGCCTCACGAGTACGTGGTGTGGAGGCAACACCGCGAAGACCTGTTAGAACAACTCTACGCCGCCCCTAGACAGCACGTACTGAGCGCGCAAGCGCTACTCAATGACTGTTAAGTACCCAAAAAGAGGTGTCAATGACGCGCCTCCGCTCTGGTATATTGAGCACACTAACGACAACATCAGACTTCTGAGAGTCCCATGATCAAGCTTATTACTTCCGCGCTTCAACCCAGCTTGTGTAGCGCGTCAGAGCAACAATCAAAGCCGCTGAGGGTGGGTCTTTTCCAGATGAGATGGGACAGCGATCCAAAGGCCCATGTCGCAAGGCTTCACGAAGGTGTTGCCACCTGCGCACACGCGGGCGCCGAGCTTGTGTTCCTGCCCGAGCTCACCTTAAGTCGTTATCCGGCTGACAAACGCCCCCAGGCTGACAACGATCGTCAACCTGAGCGCCTCGAGGACGGTCCGACTGTCGCATTTGCACAGGAGGCCGCGCGCGCTAACGACGTCTTCGTGCAGGTCTCACTTTACGAGCAAGCGGACCGGGACGACGGTTTGGGTTACAACACCGCGGTTCTTGTGGGGCCCAGTGGCAAGATTGTTGCCCGCACACGGAAGCTACATATTCCAGTGACCGAAGGCTACTTTGAAGACTGCTATTTTGCGCAAGGCCCTAACGAGACCCCTTACCCAGTCCACAGTGTTGCCACGGACAATGCTGATGTGCAGCTGGGGCTGCCAACCTGTTGGGACGAGTGGTTCCCCGAGGTTGCGCGAAGCTATGGTCTCGCAGGGGCAGATCTCCTTTGCTACCCCACGGCAATCGGCTCTGAGCCTGATCACCCAGACTTCAACACCCGCCGTCTTTGGCAATCCGTGATCGTGGGTCATGCGATCGCAAATGGCTTATTTATCGCCGTGCCAAATCGCACCGGTATTGAAGGCCTCATTCGTTTCTACGGCGGCAGTTTTATTGCTGACCCTTTCGGCCGAATCTTGGTCGAAGCACCTGAGGACGAGGAAGTTGCCCTGGTAAGTGAAATTGAGCTTAGCCAGCGACAAGATTGGCTTCAGCTCTTCCCATTTTTTGCGACAAGGCGCCCCGACACTTACGGGCGACTCACCGAACCCGTCATCAATCCACGCGCGTCCGATGGGCGCGGTGCAACCGGCCCCATACCCGGGCTGCCCGGCGCTTAACGCCATGAGTCAGTGGAGCATGCCGCCCGAATGGGCGCCTCATAAAGCGACGTGGATGGGCTTCCCTACCGGCGCCTATGAGACTGCGGGCGTGAGCGATGACGACGTATTCGACGCATGGTCAGCTGTTGCTAACACTATCTCCGAGCACGAGAGTGTTGACATACTCTGTCATCCAGATCAGCTCAGCATTGCTCGAAAGAAAATTTCAAGTGCCGTTACAATTCACCCGATTGATATTGACGATGCCTGGCTGCGCGATTCAGGCCCCACCTTTGTAGTCAATAACGACAGGCTGGGTGGCGTTGATTGGGTATTTAACGGCTGGGGCGATCACACCGCCTTCGACTGGAGCCGCGATGCCAATATTGCATCGGAGATCCTTCGAATGACGGGTGCAGAGCGACGGCCATCGCCTCTAGTCAATGAGGGCGGTGGTATTGCGGTTAATGGTAAGGGTGATGTGCTGCTGACCGAGACAGTGCAACTCGATCCGGGTCGCAATCCCACAGCAAGCAAAACATCGGTCGAACAAGAAATTCATCATCAGCTGGGTACCGAGCGAGCCGTTTGGTTTGAGCGGGGTCTCTGGCGTGACTACCAAAACCATGGCACCCGCGGCCACGTCGATATTGTCGCCGCGTTTGTGCCCGATGGATCAGTGCTCTTGCATCGCCAGTTCGACACCAGTCACCCAGACAGCAAGCTTTGGCAAAATCAGTGCCGCGCACTCGAAGAGGCAGGCTTTAAAGTGCGTGCATTGCCTGCCCCTCGAATCGCACGCGATAACATCGACTGGGTGGACTACAGCTACGTCAATCACTACGTGGGCAATGGTTTTGTCCTATTGCCCGCTTTTCGTGACCGTACCGACGAGCACGCGCTCGAAATTTTGAAAGATTTGTACCCTGACCGTCATGTCACTAATTTGGATGCACGGGTGTTATTTGCCATGGGAGGAGGGATACACTGTATCACTCAGCAGCAACCTTTGGTCGTGTAGCGACCAACGACCTTCACGTCATTAGCTAATTACGGAACGATCGATGTTTACATATTTAAAGCCCGGTATTCGCGAGCGTCTTGCCCAAGAGGAAAAACTCTTTCGGGTCGACTCTGACGGGATTCGGCTTCCTATTGGCGGCAGTACCTCAGTGTCTTCAGAACAGCGCCTTGTCAACCTACTCGGACCCATACCCTTGCCGCTGGCGAGGGGTGAGGAACATCCAGAGGCCAAGTGGTACGCCACTGTGCGTGCGACAGAGTTGACTGAAGTAGAGAACCTAGCATCGAACCTACGGGAACAAGGCGGCCAACATTTATTTGCTCACCTTGCTTCGAGCATGGCCGTCAATAGCGTTCTCGAAATTGGGCCCGCCGCGACGTCTGAGTCGCCGCTGGTTCGCGTGCATTCGTCTTGTCTGACGGGCGACGTATTTGGCTCACAGCGCTGTGAATGCGGCCCGCAGTACGAGGCGGCGATCGATCGTATCGCGCAAGATCCAGAAGGTGGGTACCTCATTTACATGGCCGGTCACGAGGGTCGAGGCATTGGTCTTTGGGCAAAGGCCGCCACATACCTCCTACAAGACGCCGGCGAGGACACCTATCAAGCCAATCGATCGCTAGGACTACCCGACGACTGCCGCGACTTCAGTGACGCCGCGTCTCTGCTCAAATATTTTGGTCGCGGTCGCCCCATTCGACTGCTCACCAACAACCCCAAAAAAATGAACGACCTCACTGAACTGGGTGTCCAGAATCTGACCCGCGAAAAACATGTCTCGGGTGTGAACGACTGCAACAGACGCTATTTAGAAGCGAAGCGTGACTGGGGCCATGGTCTCGATAAGGATGATATTAGTTAAGCCACTCTGGAAGAGGCTGACTGCCTAGCGAAATCTCCATTGTATTGTCCGCGGAGACTTGACTCGGTCGGCCCACCATTTCGTCGTAGGCGCTTCGCTGCCGCAAAACCGATTCAACCTGACCAAACTGCTTGATTTGACGCTGCATCGACAGCAGGTTAGTCGTTTTTAGGGGCTTCCCCGTGTTGTCCGCAATGAGGTGTTCTACGCCGTCTATTTGCACGAACGCGATGTACAAACTCAAGTCCACTGATTCAATAACAAATCGATCAATACCTGATTTTTGCCGTATTTCTTTGAGCTTAAGCTTCACGAGGGCTGCCTGTTTCGTCTTTGGAATAGGTTCGCGAAGATATACGCCCACTCACTTCGCATGGTTTTCACAGCGCCACTTTGCGATGACAGGCTCGAGAATATCGAGCCCTTTATAGCGCCTCAAATCATGAGGCGCCGCGTCAACCGCCGCCCAGAGGGACTCCAACGCGCCATCACACTGCTTCAAAGCAGCCAAAGGGCAAATGTGTACGCGTATGGTGAAGGCAATGGCACCAGTGACCGGGAGCCGTCGCAACGACTGCCGTTCGGCGCGGTACCACAGGGCATCTGACGACGCGGTCAGAGTCCACTCTTCACGTGACAAATACTGCGAGTGCGGCATCAGTGACCAATTAAATCGTTGTACGAAGCGATCGAGCGGCAATCTCGAAAAGAAACGATCAATTTGAGGACCAATGTCCGCATTCAGACGTGGAATCGGGCCGTGAACCTCGGCCATAGTTTTCCCTAATTTATCTTCCAGACGCCAATCACTTGGACTGCACAGCGAGGCGGCCATTAGGCGGTAAATGCCTTGCGCATCCGACTGCATGATCACCAAGTCATCAGCGACCTCAAGTGATGCCCGCCATAAGGCGTCGTCGTCCGACACAGAACAACCACGCCCAAGATAAGTCGTCACTGCATCGGCCAACTCACAGGCCGCATCCATGCCCTGAGGGAGCACCGCATAGACGCGATCACCATACTGTTTTCGCACCTGTCGCTTGTAGTCGGGCCATTCGCTTGCGCCCACACGATCAACCCAAGGCCCTTCCATTGCACTGAGTCCCATCGACACAATTCGGGGGTCCTCACAGTGAGGCAGGAAAACAGGACTTGCTTCTACCCGTGCAAAAGATGGACGCTTGTGGGGGAACAGGTCGTCTTGAGGAATCATGCGCGCATGATGCCAGAGCTCGCTAACATCACTATCACGTCGAGAGAAAAAACTCTGGACGAACTCCCAACATACAGCGGCGTCTACCGTTTCTTTTCTGACGAGTCGACGCTCCTTTATGTCGGCAAAAGCGTCGACATTCGTGCACGCGTCAATTCTCACTTTCAAGAGGGCCGCAAAGCAGGCCGCCACCAGCGCATCATGTCTCAAGTCACGCGCATTGAAACTCAGCCCACCGCAGGCGAAATTGGCGCGTTGCTAATCGAAAATGCAGCCATTAAAGCCGAAACACCGCTTTATAATCGTCGTCAGCGTCAGGTCCGAAAGCTTTGGACGGTGCACCTTCAGCGGTCAAACGATAACTTCCTGCAGCCGGTGGCCGCCGACTTTTCACCCTGGGGTGAACGCGCGAAAGACAGCTACGGTCTATTTCACAATCGTCGTCACGTCGACAATACGATTCGAAGGCACGCGAAAGATCAGGGTTTGTGCCTAAGAATGCTTGGCTTGGATAGCGGCAAAGGGCCCTGCTTTCAATACCAGCTCAAGCGCTGTGACGGTGCTTGTGCTGGCGTCGAAAGCGCCGAGGAACACAATGAACGTCTACTGTCGGTGCTCGATGGTGATCGTATTGCGGCATGGCCATTCGCAGGCCCGCTGTTCCTCGTCGAGCGCAATATTAGACCCCTACCCCAACAGCCCAGTGAACAATTTCATCTCGTTAATCACTGGTCTTGGCTTGGCTGCTTTTCCAATCCCGCCTTGGGACAGGCGATCTCGAAAGACAGCACCCAGACGGTATTTGATCGTGACGCCTACCGAATGCTGATCAGTGCACTCAAAAAAGGGAAACTTGAGTTGCTCGATGCGACGTCACTGCAACCGGTGGACAATCCGATGCTCGGCCGTGACGTTAACTGATGGCCATTAACGTTGTTTGGTTCAAACGAGACCTTCGCCTGTCAGACCATGCTGCGCTCGAGCTTGCAAGCCGCTTACCGCAAAAGTGCCTACTGCTCTATATTCTCGAACCGGCACTGTTAAGCAATAGTCACTACCGTGGACGTCATTGGCAGTTCATTGCACAGTCCCTGCGCGATTTACAACAAGTCCTGAATGCATCTGGCCGTGAATTAGCAGTGCTTGAGGGAAATGCAGTAGCGCTCCTAAATGAGCTCGATGAGCGCCTGGGTATCGTCAATCTTCTGTCCTACGAGGAGACTGGGCTAGACGTGACGTTCCAGCGCGACCTCGCCGTGACCAAACTTTGCGATGCTAAAGGTATCGTATGGCGTCAATTCCAAACCAACGGTATCGAACGCGGCCGACACAACAGAACAGGCTGGAATCGGTCATGGCACCGCGTCATGACCAGCCCCTGTCATACGGTTCCCGTCACTCGATTAAACACAGTGAGCCTGTCTTCAGACCCGGTGTTTACAGCATTTCGCTCTACAAAATACCAAACATGGTTAACAGCACGAAGCGACCTTCAACAAGGTGGCCAAACCCAAGCACAACAAGTCTTGAACAGCTTTCTGACCGAACGCGGATGGGGTTATCAGAAATTTATCTCCAAGCCCGAAAACAGTCGAGTGCACTGTTCGCGACTGTCTCCCTATTTGGCATGGGGAAATCTCAGTATGCGCCAGGCCTATCAGGCGTTGCAGCAACAAGAAAAAAGGCACGGCTGGTCCCGCGCCATGAATGCCTTTGAGTCTCGTTTACACTGGCACTGCCATTTCATTCAGAAATTTGAAATGGAATGCCGAATGGAATTTGAAGATATTAATCGCGGCTATGCTGAGCAACCTCGAGGTCACGATGAGCACCTCATTGAGGCTTGGAAAACCGGCATGACAGGTTTCCCTCTGATCGACGCAACCATGCGCGCCCTCAAAGCAACGGGCTACGCCAACTTTCGCTCTCGGGCAATGCTGGTCAGTTTCCTCACACATCATCTGTGGCAAGACTGGCGCATGGGTGTCACCCATCTCGGCTCACTATTTCTCGACTTTGAACCCGGCATTCATTACCCACAAATGCAGATGCAGGCTGGGGTCACAGGCATCAATACTATCCGCATCTACAACCCCGTTAAGCAGTCGCTGGACCACGATCCGGATGGTGTTTTCATCCGAAAATGGGTTCCTGAACTCAAAGATCTGCCAACACCGCTGGTCCACCAGCCTTGGCTCATGTCGCCTATTGAGCGAATGCTGCAGCCCATCGACTACCCTGAACCCATTATCGATCTAAAATCGTCGCACCAGCACGCACGTGACACCTTGTGGGGATTAAAGTCGGATCCCATGGTGAGGCGAGAAAGAGAGCGTATACTTCAGCGACACGTCGAGAGGCGTTATCAAAAACGCTTCGAGGAATCGAGAGCAGACTGAATTGACAGGCGAGCACGGGAGATCGAATGCGCGCGTTCCTGATAGCCGTTGGATTAGCAGCGACTGTGCTCGTTGCAGACCTCACTTGGTTCAGCGCTCAACTGACCACCCAGAGAGCACTTGAGACCGTGACGACCCAACTCAGCGACCTGGGGTTTAAGGCGTCGTTTCACGCGGAGTCCTCACTTGGTATTTTTCCGGATGCGTTTATCGATATTGAAGGGATTTCGATCGTCATCCCTGAGGCCGATGAAGCGCCCAAGCAGACGCTTGCTATGGCGTGCCTGCGCTTCGAACTGTCTTGTCTTGCTTTGGTTGAATGGCCCATCCGACGTGCAGGTATGACGGACTCCGGCAGCCCTCGATCGTGGTATGCGGTCGATATGTCGACCATTTTGCAACAAGGCTTTAGAAGTCGCTTGATCGACACGCTTAATCTTGAGGATCCCACGAACCTAATACAGTCGCTGCTTAAGCGAATAAGGTAATCATGCAGACACCGCACTGGCTACATTCCTACCAAGAACTCGGAAACGTCTACACCAATAGTGCAAGCCCTGAGCCTGCAAGCGCGCCCGAGTGGATGGCGTGGAACGAGGCACTCGCGTCCGCGATCAAGTGGCCTGCACCGTGGCGGCAAACTCAAGCCGCACTCAGCGCCTTTGCCGGACAAGGTGAACTCAGTGGG
>JABIZW010000129.1 GCA_018666295.1 Halieaceae bacterium | reverse complement strand
CCGTGGACCGCCAAAATAAGCCCGAGATTTGACCACGAAAACATCGCAACGAAGTGCGCCGCAACGAACGCGAGCACCAGGTAATAGGCGAGATCTTCCATTGCACCCGTCATCATTTTTACTAGGTCTCGGTGATTCTCAACGGTTCCTGCACCCTTTCCATAAGCCCAACCCGACAGCAAAAACAGTACGAAAAATGCAGCCACCAAACTCTTGTAGAACGGGGCCATTTGCGCCTCAGCCGAGGCGCTCTCGTCGATCAACGGTGTTCCAGGACCGATCGTAAAAAACGTCCAAAGACCGATCACAAACAACACCGCCCACCCTGCGTTACGAAGGCCCTTGCGCTCGGCAGCCGTCAGTGCACGAGCACCATCATCACCGGCACCCGTTGCTGCCGCCAACTTAGGGTCAAACACCCCTAAACGCGGCTCAATAATACGGTCCGTAACAGCCCAGATAACGGGAAGAAAAACAAACGTCATGCCCACAATGAAAAACCAGTTGCCAGCAATATTGGCAGTGAAGTCCCCAAAGACCGTCTCGACGCTGGCCTCGGTTATTCCGAACAAGAGTGCGTCTAATTGTCCGGGTAAAAAGTTGGCTGAAAAGCCTCCGGAGACACCCGCAAAGGCTGCGGCAATCCCGGCAATAGGGTGCCGTCCGGCTGCATGGAAAATAATCCCCGCCAGTGGAATAAGAACGACGTAGGCCGCATCGGCGGCAAGATTGCCCAGCATTCCCACCAGCACAACTGTGGGCGTCAGTAGCGCCTTGGGTACGTCACGAACACCGGCACGCATTGCTGTTCCAAAAAGACCTGCGCGCTCAGCGACCCCAGCCCCCAACATCACCACTAAAACGTATCCCAGCGGATGAAAGTGGGTGAACGTCTTCGGCATATCGACCCAAAGCTTGGCCAAGTTATCGCCTGATAACAGACTGGTCGCTGCAATAATCCGGTTAACGCCGGTCTCTGGGTCCACCTGAGTCGGGTGGGACGCGGAGACACCGGTCAGGCTGGCAAGGATGGAAATCGCCACTAAACCGACGATGAGCCAGAAAAAGAGGACGACTGGGTCCGGGAGCTTATTACCGCTTCGCTCAACCCACCCTAAAAATCCACCCACGCTCTGTTGCGTGTCATTTGTCGACGTATTCATTGCGTACTCCTCCAGTCGAACGACCCCCTAAGGACCCGCCGATTGACCTCTTTATTAATGACTGTTCGCAGTGTACCGACGTCGCGAGCCATTACCAGCGCCCTCCGGTGATCAGGCGAAGCTCACCACAGGTGCACTGCGATACCCCGCCTCTTCCAGCATTCGCGCAACCGCCAATGTCGTGTGATCACCATATTCGGGACCGACAACCTGGAGCCCAAAGGGCAGCCCGTTACTGTCCCGACCCACTGGAACAGCCGTTGCGGGCAAACCACAGAGTGTCGCCACACCCGCCCAAACCACATTATCCGAATAGGGTCGCACCTCGCCATTGACCCTAATCGTTCGGGCGGCGTAGCTCGTTTCCTGATCGTGGAGCATGGCGGTGGTGGGTGTCACCGGACAAATCAATACATCGTAGTCATTAAAAAACGCACGCCACTGCTGGCTCAAGTGTGCACGAATTTCATTCCACATAAGCCAGTCTCTGTGGCGCAACAACGTGCCGCGCGCCTGCAGGACATTTGGCGATTTGTCATCACGGTGTGCCGCATCCACAACCTGCTGCATCATACCCACTTGTTGTGCGCTAAAACCCGCGCCAATAATGGCCGACAAGTGCATTAAATAAGTCTCGTGGTGCCGGGCCAAGTCAAAGCTGGGTTTGGCTTCATGGACCGTGGCGCCAAGTGCCTCAAGCGACCGACTCGCCGCTTCAATGCCCAAGCACGTTTCGTTGTCGATGGGACAATAGTCGTCGCGCAGCCATACCCCCACGCGCAGCGATCGGACGTTACTCACGCTCGCCGGGGGCAAACTCAGTCTCAAACCCGCACCCGATTGGTCGTCGAGCCCCACGGTGACATCGAAAGCAAGCGCTAGATCGTCGACGCAGCGCGCCAAAGGGCCCATGACACTCAGCGCCGATGCGGTTAGGGCGCCGTGTGCTGGCGGCACATGCCCTCGCTGAGGGATCACATCGAAGGTGGGTTTATGTCCAAAGACGCCGCAAAAATGCGCCGGCGTTCGGATAGACCCTCCAATGTCGCTGCCAAACTCCAGCGGTGTCATTCCTGCCGCCAGTGCGGCGGCCGCGCCGCCAGAAGAACCTCCGGGCGTATGCGCTAAATTGTACGGATTGTTCGTTGTGCCGTGAATCGCGTTATAGGTTTGCAGGTCTGCACATTGAAGCGGCGTGTTGGTTTTTCCTAAAATAATAGCGCCGGCGGCACGAAGACGCTCGACCACAACAGCATCGTGGGTTGAGACACGCCCTTGATACGGTAGGTGCCCAACCTCACAGGTCAGACCCGTCACTTCATAGGCGTCTTTTATCGTCATGGGTAGGCCGTGGAGTGCACCGATTGGTTCGCCGGCACGCGCACACTCATCGGCGTGATGCGCCTGAACGAGCGCCTCCTCAAACCGCTGTGCAATGACCGCGTTAACCGAATCGTTCTGCTGTTTTATACGATCGATGTAAAACTCTGTGACCTCAACAGACGACAGTTCGCCCTGCTGCATGTTGGCGACCAACTCTTTAGCACTCATGTTCAACATGGTCCGCGTACTCCTGCCGTGGTTTTTATTGGACGCTTAGGGCCATGCGTTTTACCTTAACCCAACAGATCATGACTGAACACGTCGACTGGGGCAGGAACTCATCGTATGAAAACACTCATCAAACTTGTCGCTAGCGTGATAATCACGGCTGTCGTCATGACAGCCCTTTACGCGACCAACCTTTTCTTAAAGCCCATCAGCAAAATGAAGGCATCGTTTGCCCAATCATCCGTTGCCGCGCCCATCAACATGGACGGAGAAGACTTCCGCGACTTAAACCGTAACGGCTCTCTTGATCCCTATGAGGACTACCGCATCGCTACGGCCGATCGGGTAGAGGATCTCCTGAGTCAAATGACCCTCGACGAAAAAGTCGGTCAAATGTTTCACCCGCCCGTGCTGATTGAACCCGACCCCCTGTTCCGAGTCTTTCTTGAAGCGATGAATGCGGGTACGGCCATCGAGGAACTCATCACACACAAATCACTGACTCACTTTAATTTCTATGGCGGTGCCAGCCCTGCAAACATTGCCAAGCGACTCAACGAATTGCAGCAAATTGCGGAAAGGACGCGTCTCGGTATTCCGCTCTCTATCAGTAGCGACCCGGTTCACGAAGTCCCGAGGGGCGGCGGGATTGCGTCCTTTACTCTGGGTGGCGTTTCCAAGTGGCCATCTCAACTGGGGTTCGCAGCGGGTCGAGATGCCAACATGCTGGAGACCTTTGGGAAAATTGCGGCAGCCGAGTACCGCGCCATGGGTTTCAGCACAGCGCTTCACCCCATGAGCGATATGGCAACTGAACCCCGCTGGGCGAGAAACTTTGGCACCTTTGGCTCAAATGCAGAACTGTCAGCCGAAATGACCATTGCTTATATGAAGGGCTTTCAGGGAGAGAGCCTGGGCAATCAAAGCGTCATGACCATGGTCAAGCATTTCCCGGGCGGCGGCCCTCAGTTGGATGGTCTAGACCCACACCTCAAATCGGGCGAAAGTCAGGTCTACCCAGGTCACAACTTTGACTATCACCTCGCCCCCTTTATCGCCGCCATTGAGAACGACATGCGTGTCGTTATGCCCTATTACGGCATTCCCACCGGACAAACCGATGAGGACGTCGCCATGGCATTCAATCGCTATATTTTGACCGACCTCCTCCGCGATAAACTCGGGTTTGAGGGTGTCATCTGTACCGACTGGGGCGTTATTACTGGTCGCATATGGGGCGTTGAGCCACTCACCGTGGAAGAACGTTATCTAAAGTCGATCGAGGCTGGGGTTGATCAATACGGCGGGGAGAGCGAGCCCGAATACATCGTGGATTTGGTGAATCAAGGCGTCATCAACGAAGCACGCATCGATGAGTCAGTTCGCAGAATTTTGAAAAACAAATTCGATCTAGGGCTTTTCGAGTCGCCGTTTGTCGATGAAACCGCAGTCGAAGACGCAGTGAACCTGCCCCATTACGTCGCACTCGGTATGACTGCGCAGCGAAACGCTGTGGTGTTGCTGGACAATGTTAGTAGCGCGCTACCATTAGCCGCTGAGACGCGGATCTTCGTCGATGGCCTAGAGCCCAGTGTCGCAGCCAAATTCGGAACGGTTGTCGATAAGCCCGAGCAGGCCGACGTGGTATTGCTATTCCTCAACACCGTCTTTAATGGCAACCAACCGGCCGGCACCGACAGCACCTTCGATCAGATGATGGCCACACGCTTTCCCGATACCAATTTGGCGTTTAGCGATGAGATTCTTGCCAAGGCCGCGGCCTACAGCGATGTCAGTCAGCTGGTGACCTTGGTTGACCTCAACCGGCCCGCTGTCCTGACCGAGCTTAAAAACATGAGTGGCGCGCTGGTAGGAACCTTTGGGGTATCAGATGAAGCCATGTTGGATGTCGTGTTCGGCAAGCACAATCCAAGTGCGAAGTTGCCTTTCGAGCTGCCCTCGTCGATGGCTGAAGTGGAAGCCCAGCTGGAAGACGTACCCGATGATACGGCTAATCCGCTGTTCCCTTATGGCTGGGGTCTGAGCTACGAGGAATAACCTAACCAATTTCTAAAGCGACATCGTCCTCAGCTACCGAGTCCCCCTCGGCAATGTGCAATGTGGTAACCGTTCCCGACTGAGGTGCCTCGTAAGGCACCTCCATCTTCATGACCTCAAGAATAAATAAGGTCTGACCTTCCTCAACGATGTCGCCCTCTGCAACCAGAAGCTTCCAGACTGAACCACCCGTTTCCAGTTCGATCTTTGTCATCAACGTATCTCCCAGTATCAAGGTCTAATGGCGAAGGCCGATGGGCCCAGTAAATCAGGTAGCAAGGGCTGGACACGAGCCAACCATTTACAGAGTTCAGGCCGCGTCTCACGCGGATCAATCAGGTCGTGCACCGACAGCGCCTCAGCACGTGGGAATGGCGACTGTTTAGCCGCCAGCATCTCCTCAAGCTCGCGTCGCTTGGCATCAGGGTCTGGCGCCGCCTCGATTTCACGTCGAAAGGCCACCGCAACACCCCCCTCGACAGGCAAAGGACCACTCTCGGCTGAAGGCCATGCCAGCACATACGCCTCGGGACCGTAGTGCGCCGCCTGCGCGACACCGAACGACCGGCGAACCATCACGGCCGCCCAGGGAACCGTGGTCATCGCCGCGGTGAGCACCGCTGATGTCCCATGCCTGATGGTCGCCTCCTTCTCTGCTTGACTCCCAATCATAAACCCCGGCTCATCGACCAGCGTGACGATGGGCAGTGTAAACGCCTCACAAAGTTCCATGAATCGACGGGCTTTGTGTGCACCGTCAGCGGTCATCGAGCCTGCGAGAAACTTACAGTCGTTGCCCCAGACCCCCACCGTTTGCCCGTTGAGGCGTGCGAGACCGGTAATTTGAGAGCGGCCGTAGCCTTTTCCCATCTCAAAAAAGCTGTCCTCATCAAATACCGCCTTAATGACCTTGCGCATCTCAAATGCGACACGGCGGTCACGCGGCACGACGTCAAGCAGTGACGCATCACACCGATCGATCGGGTCATCGCACGCCAGAACGGGCGCTAACTGGTTGATATGATCGGGCATGTAGGAGAGGAAACGCTTTATCTCCTCGATACAGGCGCGCTCGTCGTCCGCACCGTTGTCGACGGTGCCGTTTTTGGTGTGGACTTTCCAGCCGCCTAACTCGTCTTTGGTCTTTTTTTCACCCATGGCACGCTCAACAACCGCGGGACCCGCAGTAATGATTTGGGCAGTGCTCTTGGACATCACTGAGAAGTGCGAAGCAACAAGTCTGCCTGCCGGAAGCCCCGCCACAGCGCCCATCGCCGCGGTCGCCACCGGTACGGTTGCCATCGCCTGCGCTACTGAGCGAAAACGCGACGGCGCGTTAACAGGGCCCGGAAGGCTGGAACCTTTACCTCCAGTACCCCCGACACTGCCACCCGAACCCTCGTGCAAGCGAACCAAGGGCACTTTGTACTGAACGGCAAGATCCTCAGCGTAAACACTTTTTCGAAGACCCGCAGGTGAGGGCGAGCCACCGCGCATCGTAAAATCCTCGCCGCCTACAATGACGCGGCGGCCATTCACTTTGCCAAAGCCCAGAATGAAGTTGGCTGGATCGTAACTAACAAGCTCTCCCGCCTCGTTATAGACAGGCGTCCCAGCGACAGGGCCTAACTCCTCAAACGTCCCCTCGTCGAGGAGCTCATCAACACGCTCACGAATGGTTAGGCGGTTCTGACTGTGCTGTTTAGCGACGGCGTCAACACCACCTTGCGCAAGTGCGAGCTCACGGCGCCTCTTGATTTCATCGACTTCAGGTTTCCAGCTCATGCGTTTTCCAATGTGGTGTGCCTACCGAGAAACCATAACGTGGACTGCTATGAGATTTCGAGACCTTTTAAGTCACCCGCCTTTCGCCACTTCGCCATGAGATTGAAAAACTCGATGGGACCGCCGCCATAAAACGTGTTTTGGGACTCAAACTCAACATGACCTTCGTTGTTGTAGTAACCCGGCGTGCATGATTTTTGGAACTCTTCGGTTTGTCGCGCTACCCGCTTAATGGTGTTAATCCAAAGCGCCTCGGCCTTCTCGGACGCATCCACGCGACTCGCACCACGCTTTTGCAGCTCGCTTAAAATGTAGGCGGTTTGCATCGCGTTTTCATCAAGTGCAAAGGTATATGTGGCGGTAAAACCTGACTGCTGAGGACCAAAGAAAAAGGCATTGGGAAAGCCTCGGGCGTGCAGTCCATGAAACGTTGCCATACCGTCCGCCCACTTCTGAGAAATAGTCAGACCATCGACACCCGTAATGGAGTAACCCGCGCGTTGAGAGTAGTCGGTCCCGACTTCAAAGCCCGTTGCAAACACCACACAGTCGACGTCGTACTCGATTCCGTTAACCGTCAGACCGGTCTCAGTAAAAGCGTCAACACCGGCCCCCTCTGTATCCACCAAGGTCACGTTAGGTTTATTGAACGACTGCAAATACTCATCGTGAAAACACGGGCGTTTACAAAATTGACGGTAATAGGGCTTGAGGGACTCAGCAGTCTCGGCGTTCTCGACAAGACTGTCGGCTCGCGCTCGAACTTTTTCCATTTTGGCAAAATCGGCCATCTCCATTTTTTCTTGAAGACCCATGTGCACCATGGCTTTGTCCGTGAGGTACTGCTTGAGCCCGCGCTCCTTACGAGCGCCAGTAACGAGCCAGGCCATGGCCCAAAGCATCAAACGTCCTTTTGAAGGCTGAAAGTGCCGTAATTCGCCGAAAATGTCGCGAAACGCTTCGGTCCAGCCGTCACGCACTAAGTCTTTTTTGACGGGCATACCGGCAAGAATCGACTCAAAATTGGTGCGACGTTTTTGGTGCCAACCGGGAGACTGGGCTTGCACCCACGTCGGATCCAACTCGGTATTGTTACGAACATCGATTGATGAGGGTGTGCGCTGGAACACGTAGAGCGCTTTGGCACCGGCGGCGAGGTGCGGTACGCACTGTACGGCCGTCGCCCCTGTACCAATAACCGCCACGCGCTTGTCTGCAAGCTTATCAAGACCGCCAAAAGTAT
>JABIZW010000074.1 GCA_018666295.1 Halieaceae bacterium | reverse complement strand
GCCAAGTCGTTTTTCCCGGTTCTAGCCTTTGTCTTGGTGCTCCGCTCGTTTTTGTACGAGCCGTTTCAAATTCCATCGTCGTCGATGGTACCCACCCTACAAGTCGGTGATTACATCTTGGTGAACAAGTTTAATTACGGGTTGCGCTTACCCGTGACGCGCACCAAAGTCTGGAGTATGGGATCGCCAGACCGTGGCGATGTCATGGTCTTCTATCCGCCCCATGCCAATAAGCAGTACTACATTAAACGCGTGATTGGCATTCCGGGAGATCGTATTCAGTACCGCAACAAGCGTTTATCGGTGAATGGCGTTGATGTTCCGCGTGAGTGGCTGGCCGAGATCCCCGGCACCCGGCGCATACAGGTGGGGCTTGAAGAGCCGCGAAGCGAACGGTCGCACCTCTTTCAGGTGGATCAGATGCGTCCGGCTCGAGATTTCTCTGTCGTTGTCCGACCCGGTCATTACTTCATGATGGGTGATAATCGTGATAACAGCTCCGACAGTCGAGTCTGGGGCCAGGTCCCCGAGCGGGACATTGTGGGCGAGGCAGTGGCTATATGGATGCACTGGGAGTCGCTCTTTAGTATTCCAAGCTTTGATCGCGCAGGGGCTTTGCATTGATTGGGGCACGAGTGCTCCGTGTCAATCGCCGAGAACAGGGCGCGTCTAGTCTGACAGCGCTCTGCTTTGTCATCAGCGCATGGGTGTTTCTGACAGCGCTCTTGCGTGTTCTCCCTATCTATTTAGAGCATCGCGTCATTGTCAGCGCGATGCACAGCGTCGCTCAGGGTTATGACACCGCAGCCCACGGAAGAGAAGAGGTTCGTGAGGCACTTGAGAAAACGTGGGTGGTTAATCGGATCGACGGGGTTGCGTCTGATTCGGTATCGATCGACCGACGGCGTGCGGGCGTTATCCTGACGCTGAGTTACAGCATTAGCTTTCCCCTTGTAGGACCCATCGACGGGGTCTGGCGTTTTGATGATGTGGTGGCGGATAGCCGCTCGGTGAGGAGGTCGCTCTGACTACACTGACACTCAAGCCTAAATTTACGGCGCTGCATCAATCGATAGGCTATGTCTTCGAGGACCACGCGCTCTTGATTCAGGCCCTGACGCATCGAAGTTTTGGTGCCACAAATAATGAACGTCTTGAGTTCATAGGGGATGGTTTAGTCAATGCCGTGGTTGCACAGCTCCTGTATAAAGCTTACCCGCACCTTGACGAGGGGAGCTTGTCTCGACTTCGTTCTCAGCTGGTATCCAAAGATGGACTGGCTCGGGTCGCGCAGCGCTTTGAGTTGGGACCACTTTTGCTACTCGGTACTGGTGAGCGTAAGAGTGGCGGTCGCCAGCGCAGCAGTATTTTGTCCGACACCGTTGAAGCCATTGCGGGGGCAATCCTCACAGAAGCAGGTTTTGGTAACGCCAGTCGCGTCGTTGGACAATGGTTTATTGATGATGTTCATCAACTTGATCTTGACGCCACACGCGACGCCAAGACGCAACTTCAGGAATGGCTTCAAGGGCGAAGTTTTTCACTGCCTTGTTACGAGGTGGTGTCAATAACCGGGGAGGATCACAGCCAGGTGTTTGAAGTCTCGTGCGTTTGTGAGGCGTCGAAGCATCGTGCCGTTGGCATTGCCTCAAGCCGCAAGAAGGCAGAGCAACAAGCGGCAAATAATTTATTGGAGATTCTGATTCATGAGTGATGCCGCTGACCCTAAGTGTGGATTCGTCGCACTGGTGGGGCGACCGAACGTAGGTAAGTCCACATTACTGAACTTCTTGCTTGAGCAGAAGCTCAGTATTACTTCGCGCAAACCCCAAACGACGCGGCAACAGGTGCTGGGTGTTAAGACCGTAGATGCTGACCAAATGATATTTGTTGACACGCCGGGCCTTCATCGTGATGAACCTAAGGCGATTAACAAAGCCATGAATCGATCGGCCACCTCCGCTATGGCAGACGTCGATCTGGTGCTGTTTCTCATCGACAGAGGGAAGTGGACGGAGGAGGACGCGTGGGTTTTGCAGAAACTGCGCACGGTCAAGGCACCGGTCGCGTTGATCGTCAATAAAATGGATTTAATGGATGACCCCAAGGCACTGCTGCCTGAAATGGAGAGCCTCCATGCGCTTCATGACTTTGCAGGAGTGTTCCCAATTTCGGCTCTGCGGCAAAAAAATCTCGACGTACTCGAGACATTTGTCCGACGAAATCTGCCAGAGGGACATCACCTATTTCCAGAGGGACAAATCACCAATCGAACGGAGCGATTTCTTGCGGCGGAGCTCATACGTGAAAAAATAATACGCCAGCTGGGTGACGAGCTGCCACACACAACGGCGGTCGAGATTGAGGGTTTTCAACCAGATGAGCGCGGCACGCAGCACATCAGTGCCATCATATTTGTGGAGCGAGACGGTCAAAAGCGCATTGTTATTGGAACCGGTGGATCGCGGCTCCGCTCTATTGGAACAGAAGCCCGGCGCGACATGGAAAAAGCCTTTGACAGTAAAGTGATGCTTAAACTCTGGGTGAAGGTAAAGTCGGGTTGGTCGGACGACGTGCGAGCATTGCAAAGCCTGGGGCTCGAAGGCGAGTCGTGACATCGTCCATGCAACCTGCGTGGGTTTTGAGCCGTCAGTCCTACCGAGACTCAAGTTTTTTGGTGCAATTTATTACCGCAAACGAAGGTCGACTCTCGGCCATTGTCAAAGGCGCGCATCGAAAGCAGAGAGGGGGAACCCTGGCGAGTCTGATGCAACCCTTCAGTCCTGTGCTTGTTAGTTTGGGTGGAAAATCTGAACTTCGTTATCTTAGGGGTGCTGAAAGCGCGGGGATCGCGATTTCCCTACCCGGTGAAAAGCTATTTACTGGACTGTATCTCAACGAGTTACTGACGCTGTTACTTCCAAAGTTTGATCCATCACCTACCGTTTTTGCCGCTTACGGCGCGTCTCTGGCACGAATAGCGGATGAAGACGATACTGAATTAATTCTCAGGCGTTTTGAACTCCTCTTATTTGACGAGTTGGGATATCAAATTCAGTGGCACTGTGACCACGATCAGAATCCCATTGATCCTGCCATAAACTACGTATTCCAAAGCGATAAAGGCTTTGTTAGACGGTCTGTGGATGCACCTGATCTCAGTGTATTAACGGGCCAAGAGTTACTGGTGCTGTATAGCTGGCAACAGTCTGAGCGAATGATTGATCCGCCGCTGAGGCACAAGCTGAAACTGGTGATGCGGCAGGCTATTGAGTATCGATTGGGTGGGCGAGCTTTAAGAGTTCGAGATGCGGTGAACCAATGGCGGCAGGTTGGGAACATAGAGGAGAGGTGACGTGATATTGGGTATTGGTGTGGATATTGTTTTATTGGCACGTGTTGAATCTGCCTACTCACGTTTTGGAGACCGTTTTTCAAAAAAGATACTTTCCGTACAGGAACTCTCGAGCGAGACTGTTGATGCGCGCGCATTGGCAAAACGGTTCGCGGTCAAGGAGGCTATTGCCAAGGCGCTGGGTACTGGGTTTAGAGGCGGCATAACAATGCCGTCCATAAGTATCGTCAAGACCGAGCTGAACGCGCCGAAAGCGATCCTGTCTGGCGCCGCCT
>JABIZW010000165.1 GCA_018666295.1 Halieaceae bacterium | reverse complement strand
CTGGTCGAGCGACAGGCCGAGCTCCGACGATCGGGTCGCGCCGATTTTCTGCGCCCCGATGCAAAAAGCCAAATTTCGCTCCGGTATGACGAATCCGGGTTGCCTTTGTCAGTGGACGCTGTTGTTTTGTCAACACAACACTCGCCTGACATTGACCAAGAAACGCTGCGCGATTTCGTCAAGCGGGAGATCATCGAATACATCCTTCCTACCGAGTGGCTGACCACCGAGACCCAGTACCACATTAACCCTACCGGGCAATTCATTATTGGCGGCCCCATGGGCGATTGCGGCCTTACCGGACGAAAAATTATCGTGGACACCTACGGCGGTATGGCCCGGCACGGTGGCGGCGCATTTTCTGGCAAGGACCCTTCAAAAGTAGATCGCTCCGCAGCCTATGCGGGTCGCTATGTCGCTAAAAACATCGTGGCGGCGGGGCTCGCTGATCGATGCGAAATTCAGGTCTCCTATGCGATTGGTGTTGCAGAACCGACATCGATTTCGGTGGATACTTTTGGTACGGCGACAATCTCGGAAGCGCGTATCATCGACTTGATTCGAGAGCACTTTGATCTAAGGCCGAAAGGTCTTATTAATATGCTCGATCTTAAACGCCCGATTTACCAAGCGACAGCCGCGTACGGCCATTTTGGTCGCGAGCACCCTGATTTTTCATGGGAAAAAACCGATAAAGCCGAAGCACTGCGTGCTGCGGCAGGACTTTAAGTACAACAGGAAGCCAGGAGGCTGCCATGACAACCGCCATCGATCTAGCAACATTTTCAGATTATAAAGTCGCCGACATTACGCTTGCTGAGTGGGGTCGACGAGAACTAGATATCGCAGAGAGCGAAATGCCCGCGCTGATGACGCTCAGAGCGCGCCTGCGCGATGAGCAGCCCCTTGCAGGTGCTAAAATTCTCGGCTGCATCCACATGACGATTCAAACCGGCGTTTTAATCGAGACGTTGGTCGATTTGGGTGCCGAAGTCCGCTGGTCAAGCTGCAACATTTTCTCAACGCAAGACCATGCGGCGGCGGCAATTGCCGCGCGGGGCGTTCCCGTCTTTGCTTGGAAAGGCGAGACCGAGCCTGAGTACGAGTGGTGCATTGAACAAACAATTCTCAAAGACGGTAAGCCTTGGGAAGCCAACATGATTCTCGACGACGGTGGTGATCTAACGTCCATGTTGCATGACAAGTACCCAGAAATGCTCGACCGGATTCACGGTGTTACTGAAGAGACTACAACGGGCGTTCATCGCCTCTACGACATGCTCGCAGACGGCTCTTTGAAAATCCCCGCCATTAACGTTAACGATGCGGTGACCAAATCAAAGAACGACAACAAGTACGGCTGTCGTCACAGTCTCAACGACGCCATCAAGCGAGGCCTCGATCATTTGCTCGCAGGAAAACGCGCTCTAGTGCTGGGCTATGGCGATGTTGGTAAGGGCTCTGCACAATCGCTTCGTCAAGAAGGCATGATCGTGCGCGTTACCGAATGTGATCCGATCTGTGCAATGCAGGCCTGTATGGACGGATACGAAGTAGTGTCACCCTTCATTAATGGCGTCAATGACGGCACCGATGCTTGCATTAACACCGATCTGCTCGGCCAAACAGATATACTTTGTTCTGCTACGGGTAACTTCGACGTCTGCAATGCTGCGATGCTCCGCGCGCTGAAAGTGGGCGCCGTTGTTTGCAATATTGGTCACTTTGACAACGAAATCGACACCGCGTACATGCGTGAAAATTGGGAATGGGAAGAGGTTAAACCGCAGGTCCACAAAGTTATCCGCGACCGCGACACCAACGATTACCTCCTCCTTTTGGCTGAGGGGCGCTTGGTGAACCTTGGTAATGCAACCGGTCACCCGTCGCGCATCATGGATGGCTCATTTGCAAACCAAGTGCTGGCACAAATCCACCTGTACGCCAAACGTTTTGCTGATTTACCTGCTGACCAAAAACAAGCCGCTATTTCGGTTGACGTGCTCCCTAAGCACCTCGATGAGCAAGTCGCTGCATTGATGGTCGAGGGCTTTGCGGGCGTCATGACCAAACTCACCTCGCAGCAGGGCGATTACATTGGCGTTGACGTCGATGGTCCGTTCAAAAACGACAGTTACAAGTATTGAAATACGATTCTCGGTAGCTGTTAACATAGCAATATGCGCAGCTACCGAGTTTATTCTTCGTCACCACTCACCTCAGGACAGGTGTGTGGGCTCGACGAGCATGCAAGCCATCACCTGGCGCGAGTGCTCAGGGTCAGCGTGGGCACACAAGTCAGTGTGTTTAATGGCGATGGGCACGATTATTCAGGCCACGTTGACGCCGTAAGCAAACAGCAAGTCACGGTCAATATTACGTCGGTCAAACGCCTACACACAGAATCAACACTCCACACCTGCCTCGCGCTCGCAGTATCGAAAGGCGATCGATTCGACTGGGCTATCAAAAAAGCGACCGAGCTGGGTGTCACGTCAATTGTTCCCATCTTAAGTCAGCGAGTCGACGTTCGACTCTCACCAGAGCGCTGGTTAAAAAAGCGAGCGCATTGGCAGCAAGTGGTGATCAGTGCGTGTGAACAGAGCGGACGCGCGGTCATTCCTGAGGTTGTTTCACCCGCGCCGCTCGATTCTTGGGTGGCTGGCGTGGAGGCTGATTGCAAGTACCTATTAGACCCGTCAGTTGACAGCGAGGAAACGTCGACCACGCCTGAGAGCGTGGCCGTCTTGATCGGACCCGAAGGCGGGTTCACAAGTGAGGAGCTGAGACTCGCTTCTCAATTTGGATTTTGTGCGCTGCGCCTAGGCCCTCGAGTGCTTCGAACGGAAACAGCGCCTCTGGTGGCGCTCAGCGTGATCGGTGCCCGATGGGGCGACATAAAGTCTTGAACCCATGGCCCGCGAGACTCAGAATCGCGGTTGGAGTTAAACAAACACGTGAGGTTCGGCTGATATGGCTTTGAGCATTGGGGTCCTGATGGATCCAATCTCGTCCATCAATACGACAAAAGACACGACGCTTGGGTTATTGAGAGTTGCGAGCGCAGCAGGGCATCGCCTGACATACTTAGAGCAGTCGGATTTATCTGTTCAGAATGGCGAAACAATTGCCTCACTGCGTCCACTTAACGTTTACGACAGCGACACGGATTGGTTTGCCTTAGGTGAGCGCTACAGCGCGCCCTTATCAGAGCTCGACGTCGTGCTGATGAGAAAAGATCCTCCGTTTGACATGGAGTTTTTCTACACAACACAACTGCTAGAGAACGCGGAACGCCAAGGCACATTGATCGTCAATCGCTGTGCGAGCCTGCGCGACTGCAACGAAAAACTGTTTGCAACTCAGTTCCCTCAATGCTGCCCACCGCTATTGGTTTCACGGGATCCGGCGGCACTCAAAGCGTTTCATAAAACGCATGAGGATGTGATTTATAAGCCTCTGGACGGCATGGGTGGACAATCCATTTTTAGGGTGAGCCGTGGGGATCCAAACCTTAACGTCATACTAGAGACACTGACCAAAAATGGTGGCGAGACGATTATGGCGCAGCGCTATTTGCCCGAGATCAAGGACGGCGATAAACGTATCCTAATGATCAACGGTGAGCCAATACCCTTCTGTTTGGCACGATTGCCAATGGCAGGGGAGAACCGTGGAAATCTTGCGGCGGGCGGGTCTGGTGTCGTTCAAGCCCTGTCAAATCGTGACCGATGGATTGCTGAACAGGTGGGTCCTGCATTAAAAGAAAAGGGGCTATTGTTCGTCGGTCTTGACGTTATTGGTGACTACCTCACCGAAATCAATGTCACAAGTCCCACGTGCATGCGCGAAATTGATCGCGCTGAGAATACGCAGATTGGCGAAAAACTGATTGCGTGTATTGAACATGAGGTAGCGGAGCACCGTGCAATCTGAATACGGCGTTTTAGGCAATATGCCACTCGCGGCCAGTATCTCGGTAGTGCTTCATACCGCAGTCGCAGTGGTCCTCTCAACAACACTAATCGGTGCGGCACTGTCACAGCAATCTACGGCCGTCACCGTTATTCTCACGCCGAGTCAGCAATCGCCAACAGACACCCAACACATTGCAAGCGATAATCAGTTATCGCGTCCCGGCGAACTTGCCAGCACATTTTCAGAGAAGCAAGCCTCAGCTACGCTTGCACTAATGCGGTCCGAACCCGTCGATACGTCAGATGCGTCGACACTTGCTGCTGAGGTTGAGCGCTTACAGGGCGAACTATCGCAAATGCAACAGGATCAGGCACAAAGTACGCGCCTAGGAAGTGTCGCCGCTCGTCGCGCACTGGACGCTAACTACCTGCGGCAATGGGTCACTCGCGTGGAACAATTTGGTAATGCAGCCCTTAATGGTGTCGGCAATGCGCGCGGTGATGTGCGTCTCCTCACGGTTGTCGACAAATTTGGCATCTTGCTCAATGTCCAGGTACTCGACTCATCAGGATTCCCACACTTAGATCGTGCCGCTGTAAAAACGGTTCGAGATGCGGCACCTTATCCTGCATTTCCACCCGCATTGAGTGCACAAGTCGATAAACTAGAGATCGTGAGAACTTGGCAGTTCCGCCCCTAAACCAGGCAAATTAAAAGTTATGGACGTGCAGCGCACTACAGATTCATTGAAAGGCTATTTCTTGATCGCAACACCGGTCATTGAATCTGGTTTTTTTAAAGGCACCGTGACCTACGTGTGTGAACACGGGGAAGCCGGCGCAATGGGTATTGTGATCAACAAGCCTCTAGATCTGCAGCTTGCTGATGTTTTCGAGCACCTTAATATTCAACCGCTACTGAGTCACGATGAAGTTTCCGTCATGGCCGGGGGCCCTATTAAAGTTGATCGCGGTTTTGTTCTTCACTCACCTGGAATCAGCTACGACGCCACGCTCAAGGTCAATCAAGACGTGTGGCTAACCACATCGAAAGACGTGCTCGCAGACATCGCCCGTGGAGAAGGTCCTGATCATCACCTGGTGGCACTGGGCTACGCCGGATGGTCTGCGGGACAACTTGAGCAAGAGATTGCTGAAAACAGTTGGCTCACTATTGATGCCGATACGACTGTTCTTTTCGAGACCCCTACCGATGAAAAATCGGCGTCAGCCGGTAAATTACTGGGGATCGACATTCGGCTGCTCTCTCAACAGGCCGGGCACAGCTAAGTGACCAAAGTGTCGACACTACTTTGCTTCGATTTCGGACTTTCCAACATTGGTGTCGCCGTCGGTAATACCCTGACAAAGGAGGCAAGACCGCTTGTCGTATTGGGCGCCCAGCAGGGCAAGCCAAATTGGGACAAAGTAGGCGCGCTTGTTAACGAATGGCTGCCTAATGCGATTATTGTTGGAAACCCAATTAGCGAGGGCGGTGAAAGTACTGACTTGTCAGAAAAAGCCGCTCGATTTGCACGTCAGCTCGAAGGTCGCTTTCAGCTTCGAGTCGAGCTTCACGACGAGCGCTTTAGCTCCAAAGAGGCAAAAATACGCGCCAAAGAGGCAGGGCACAGGGGCGACTACGCAACGGCACCGATTGATGATCTCGCTGCGGCGATTATCCTAGAGAGCTACTTGACCTCCGACACTTAACGATCCAACCACCATTTATCGACAAAGCTGCCGTCAGGAGTCTCAACCTCAAGGCTCGTTCTTCCATCCGCTCCGCGACTGGGTGTCTCAAGTTTAATCGCCAAGCGCACATCGTTCTCGGACTCGGCCGCTCTCAGGGCTTGCTCTACTGTGATCAACCCCTGTTTGAACGCGGCCAAAAGGGCCTGGTCAAAGGTCTGCATGCCATGCTTTGACGAGCGCTTAATCAGATCGGTAATTTTTTCCACGTCACCGGCGCGTATGTGCTCTTGCATCAGTAGCGTCGACAGCAAGAGCTCTACGATCGCCGTGCGGCCACGCTCATCGCGCCTTGGCAGCAGTTGTTGCGCAACAACGGCGCGTAAATTAATCGACAGGTCCATCCACAATCGCCGAATATGCTCCTCTGGGAAGAAGCTCTGTATTCGTTCAAGCGCTTGCTTTGCCCCGCCCGCATGAAGCGTGCACAAGCACAGGTGGCCTGTCTCCGCATAAGAAAGGGCGATTTTCATAGTCTCGGCGTCGCGAACCTCGCCGATCATAATGACATTGGGGGCTTGTCGTAATGCCGTCTTCAACGCCACCTCAAACGATTCGGTGTCCACACCGACTTCGCGCTGACTGATGATCGATTGTTGATGTTGGTGAACATATTCAATCGGGTCTTCAACCGTGATGATGTGGTCTCGCCGGTGCCGATTTCGATAATCGACCATTGACGCGAGCGTGGTTGACTTACCCGAGCCCGTTGCCCCCACGATCATAATTAAACCCCGCTTCATCAAGCTGAGCTCTTTCAGCTGCGCGGGCAAT
>JABIZW010000077.1 GCA_018666295.1 Halieaceae bacterium | reverse complement strand
GCCACACAGACAACGTGGGCGTCATCCTTTGGAAGCACGGGTGCGCCGTGCGGCCCGCGAATATAGACGTCGTCTCCGGGCTCAAGCGCGTAACACGCGTGAGTGAACTGTCCAACATCAATGACCGCGAGCCGAAGCGGTGCGTCGGTAAGGCAGGAAAACGGCTTCTCACCCACACCCGGAATCCAAACAAAAACGTATTCACCCGGTTGAATATTAATGTTGCCATTTAGCGTGACAACGGTGATGTCATCGCAAACGGGCTCATTAGTCACTACTTTGAACGCTCTAAAGTCCATGTCTAAGTCGAGATTCAGCTCGGCTTTTGCTTTATTACCGCCCGTCTCAAGATCTCTTTGGAGCTGGCGGAAAAAGCCGTTCATACCTTGTGTGTCCATGCCGCTCAGCGCCGATCCCACGCCTACAATTGATGCGCCGGCATTCATCGCAGCGCGACAATCATCGGCGGTAGACAAACCACCACAGCCGATAATGGGTTTATCAGTGATTGTTTTTAGAGCACGAATACACTTCAGTGCCGTCGGTAGGACACCACCACCGGACATTCCGCCCATTCCATTACTGAGAACCGGGTGGCCGTGACTCTCGGTGTAGCCGGGTCCTACGGTATTAATGGCACATAGACCATCGGCACCGGCCTGCAGTGCGGCGAGTCCTATATCTTCGATACGGTCGACGTTGGGCGTCAGCTTTGGAATGACAGGGACGTCCACCGCTGCTTTGACGGCGCTCACAATGGCGGCGACCATTTCAGGATCTTGCCCCATGGCCATGCCATAACCTTGGGCGTGAGGGCAGGATAGGTTGAGTTCCAATCCGTCGGCCACAGGCGCAAGGATTTTTGCCACGGACACAAATTCTTCGATGCTGCCGCCAAAAATAGAGACGAGTAAGAATCGGTCTTCTGGAATGGAGAGCGATTCAAAACCTCTGCGAGCCTCTTCGGCGCCGGGATTGGTCAGTCCTACTGCATTAACAAAGCAGCCTGGAGCGTATTGGCTGTAGACCGGCTCGCGATTACCTTCACGCGGCACGGGGCCAACACTCTTGGTTGTAATCACGCCAACTTCTGGGAGCTCATCGATTATTCGTTGAATGATGCTGGGTGCGGTCGACACGATTCCAGACGGAATAGTGAAAGGACCGCTGACTGTTTTCCCAAGAAACGCTGTTTTCACCCGACTCTCCAAATTTCCGACGCACAATTATAAAGGCCCCCGCGCGGTTGAGCCACGAAAACTCTACAAGGATCGCCTTATTAAGTGCCGCAGAACGTCTGGTGAACGCGCTCTGAAGGCTCGGGTGCAGCGGCCCAATTCCTGTCTTGGTCCTGCCATTCGTAGGGTTGCTTCCATCGCTCAAAGGCCGACTGCAAATAGTCGTAGTCGCCAGTCTCGGCGCGTGCAATCGCCTCGGCAACCTGGTGGTTGCGTGGAATGACTACAGGGTTTGCATGTTGCATTTTGTGTGCCGTTTCTGAGTTTTCTACGCTGTTGTCAGCGCGTCGCAACTGCCAGTCTTTGACCCACGTGCGCAGACCTTCACTGGGCGTGAACAGCTCATTAATGGGTGTATGCCCGCCGTCCTGAAGCGCCTCATGAACAAGCCAGCGATAGGCCAGGGTATGATCCAGCGCGTCGCGTTCCAACACGGTTAAAAACTGATCGTGCAACTGAGTGTCATCAGGACGAAACGCGTCGAGTCCCAGTTTGACGGCGATCTGAGATTTATAGGCGGTCGTGTACCAGCTTGGAAATTCGTCGACAACAGTCTGCGCGTAGGCCACCGCAGCCTCTTCTTTTGTATTAAGCACTTTGAGGAGGCACGATGCGAGGACGCTCGTGTTCCAGTGTGCAATGCCAGGCTGATTGGAGAGTCGGTAGCGCCCTTGAGTGTCTATGGCACTGAACTTGGCATCGGCCTTGAAGGTATCAATAAACGCACAGGGTCCATAGTCAATAGTTTCGCCAGAGAGCAGCATGTTGTCAGTGTTCATTACGCCGTGAACGAAGCCGAGACTTTGCCACTGCGCGACGAGGGTGGCGATTCGTTTGACCGTTTCTTCGAGTAAAACTTCAGCTTTCGCTTCCACACTCTTCGCGTTCTTAGCCAAGACGCTGTCGGCGAAATGACGATCCGCTGCATAGCTCACAAGTTCTGCTAAGCCCTCTCCGTCCTTCGTCATCGCGAAATATTGAATACTGCCAAATCGCAGGTGACTTTTGGCCACGCGGACTAGGACGGCACCAGGCTCTTGGTAGGACCGGTACACGGGATCGCCTGTGGCGATGGCAGCCAGTGCGCGCGTTGTCGGGACACCCAGATGATACATCGCCTCGGAGACAAGGTATTCGCGTACCACGGGGCCGACAGGAGACTTGCCGTCGCCACCGCGTGAGTAGGGTGTTTGTCCGGCACCTTTGAGCTGAATGTCGACACGCTCGACCTCACTGACGGGCCATTCGCCCAGCAAAATCGCTCTGCCGTCACCCAGTTGCGGGTTGTACTGCCCAAACTGATGTCCCGCGTAGACCGAGGCCGAGGGTCTTGACCCACTGAGTTCACCTTGTCCGGCAAAGGCGCTGAGTGCGGCTTGAGTTTGCCGCCACGGTGCAGGCCACTTGATCGCGGACGCGAGTGCCTCGTTCCACGCCATCCACTCGGGCGCGCTTGCAGGCTCAGGGCTTGCACT
>JABIZW010000251.1 GCA_018666295.1 Halieaceae bacterium | reverse complement strand
GTAACTGACGCATTCGATTGGCGGACTGCTTTCTTTGTAGTCGGCCTCCCCGGTTTACTGATTGCGCTTATTTTCAAGCTGACGGTCAAAGAACCACCACGTGGTTACACAGACCCTGGAGATAAGGAAGTCAAGGAACGGGTTGAACTGCGCGAAGCGATCCGTGAACTGATGACCAAACCAGCGTTCTGGTACATGACTGCGGGCGCAACCATTGCGGCCTTTTGCGGTTACGGCATCTCATCATTTCAGTCGATTTTTCTCGTAAGAGCACACGAAATAACCACCGGCGAGGCCGCGATTTGGATCAACACTCCCGTGTCGTTGTCGTCGGCAATCGGCACCTTCGCAACAGGCTGGCTCGCCACAAAACTGTATCGGAAATATCCAGGGGCAATCGCATGGGTGCCCGCCATTGGCTTAGCCGCATCAGTACCGTTTTATATTTTTGCCTTTACCACTGAGAACCTCCTGTTTGCCGCCATTGGCCTCATCATTGGTGGTTTCATGAAATACGGCTATTTAGCGGCGCAGTACACCGTGGGGCAAGGTGTTGTAAGCATGCGCGTCCGGGCAATGGCAACGGCGGTACTCCTTTTTGTTGTTAATCTGATCGGTTACGGATTTGGCCCGCTTTTTATTGGCGCCATCTCGGATATTTTCTTTGTCACCGGGGTCACCGAACTTGGTGTGGCGGCCGAGGAGCTGACTCGAAGCCAGTGCCATCCGAAGGTTATTGGCGAGTTGAACAGTAACCTTCAAAGCGTCTGCGGCACCGTTTACGCCCAGAGTTTACAATCAGCAATGCTCATCATGTCCACTCTGTACATTGCCTGTGCGCTGTTTTTCGTGCTCACCTGGCGCCGTCTCGGAAAAGACATGGTCGATCGGAATTAACGACGCCCTTTATGGTCTAGAGCGACCGAGATTGATCTGCAAACCGTAAAACGGTGTTATCACGTCAGTGCTTTGGACGCTGAGTCAGTAATGAGTGTTTTTAAAATCCGAGCAGCTGCCGGCTTGCTCGCCTCAAGTTCAATCGTACTTAGGCCTTGAAGCTCATAAGGTAAAACTAACCAGTCATCCACTTCGTGGACATAGTAATCAGGGTGCCTACCCGTCTTGTTGTGGCCGGGCTTGTAATACGGCGTCGCCACACGAATGTCCGACGGCATGTTGAGCCGCAACTTTCGCTGCAGGTGCTCAAGCACTGCTTCAATGCTGTAGCCTGAATTAAATACGTCGTCCACGAGTAGCAAACGATCATCGGCGTTTAAGTTTTCGAGCAGGTACTGTAACCCATGAACCCGGATGCTCGACGGATCCTCAACGGACTTGGGGTACTCGGAGAGGCCAGCGTAAGACGTCCGTATGGAGATGTGATCGCTCTCAACACCCAAAAACTGAAGACACTCCTGAACGTAAATTCCAACCGATGAGCCGCCACGCCAGATACCCACAATGAAGGTTGGTGCAAAACCGCTCTCAAAAACGGCCACGCCCATACGGAACGCGTCATTCAAAAGGGCTTCTTCTTCGATGAACATTTTTTTGATCATTTGTTCCAAGGGCTTACTTCCTACCAATTACTAGCTGATATCATAACGTTTTAGCGGTTGCGCAGATCACATCCATGAGTACGACGAAAACATACCTATCCGCGGATCAATTATTGAACGATTCGTTTCAATTGGGTACCCAAATCGTCAACAGCGGATTCGAACCAACGTTTATTGTTGCCATCTGGCGCGGTGGTGCCCCTGTGGGCATCGCAGTGCAAGAAATTCTCGCTTACGCGGGTGTTCAAGCCGATAACATTGCCATTAGAACGTCGTCGTACAAACAGGGCATCGATCAGCAAAAAGGCCACGTCGAGGTCTATGGACTCAGCTACCTGGTAAAACGTCTAACCCATGAGGACAAACTGCTGATCGTCGATGACGTATTCGACACCGGTCGTACAATCGCCGCAGTGGTCGATCGTCTACAGGTTCTCCTTCGTCAGAACATTCCCTCTGACATACGTGTAGCGACTCCCTACTACAAGCCCAGCCGCCGTCAGGTCGATTTACTGCCCGATTACTACCTGCACGAGACCGACGATTGGCTGGTCTACCCCTATGAGATACATGGATTGA
Source organism: Halieaceae bacterium (assembly GCA_018666295.1). Taxonomy (GTDB): domain Bacteria; phylum Pseudomonadota; class Gammaproteobacteria; order Pseudomonadales; family Halieaceae; genus Luminiphilus. The sequence goes on along the minus strand of JABIZW010000251.1, from coordinate 4,322 downwards.
GTACCCGTGAACTTATGGAAAACAAACCGGTGCTCTACGATATTCTCAAAGACCATATCGACGACTGATACGCCCCCTGCCCCAGCTTAGGGCGCTTACAACAGTACGAACTTAACAATGAACAGCGCAGCGATGACCAACGCTCCGTAGCTGACCTTGGGCGCCTTGGACGCGAGCAGGCTCAACGCCACATAGCTGATAAATCCAATTCCAATCCCGTCGGCAATGGAGAACGTGAGCGGAATCATAATCATGATCAGTAATGCAGGGATCAGAACGACTGGATTTTCCCAACTCAAACGCCCAAGCCCTGAGCACATAAGTAAAGCAACGTAGACCAATGCCCCGGACACCGCGAAACTTGGGATCATCATCGCCAGCGGCGCAAAGAAAATGGCGAGTAAGAACAGGGCACCTACGGCGCAGGCTGTCAAACCTGTGCGCCCACCGGCTGCAACCCCTGCCGCGCTCTCGACGTACGATGTGACGGGCGAATTACCCAGCAATGCACCCAGAACACTCGCCGTGCTGTCAGCCTTCAGTGCCTTGTTAAAGTTTCGAATATTGCCGTCTTCATCGGTCAACTCAGCGTTCGACGCGACGCCCACGAGTGTTCCGGTGGTGTCAAATAAGTTAACGATGAGTATTGAAAAAATAACACTGACTAACGACACATCAAGTGCCGCGGCAATATCGATTTGACCGATGAGTGGCGCAATTGACGGCGGCGCTGACATGATTCCCCGGTACTCGACCTCGCCCAGAAAAACACCAACGACCGTAACCGCAAGAATACCCAGAATTAAGCCGCCAGCAGCCAAGCGAGCCGACAGTACGGCCACCAAGAGAAAGCTCACCCCCGCTAATGCTGTTGGAATATCGCTAAAATCGCCCATGGTCACCAGGGTGACGGGGTGGTCGGTGATGATGCCGCCGTTCTGTAAGCCAATAATTCCGATAAACAGCCCCACTCCCGCGGTCATCCCGATTTTCAAATCATTGGGAATACTCATAATGATCCAGGCGCGAATTCGGGTAACGCTGATGATCACGAAGAAGATACCCGAAATGAAAACTGCACCCAGCGCGGTCTGCCATGGATAGCCCAGGTCTCCCACAATGGTGTAGGCAAACAGCGCATTCAGTCCCATACCGGGTGCAAGACCCACAGGCCAGTTCGCATACAAACCCATCAGTATGCAGCTGATTGCAGCTGCGAGGCAGGTCGCCACGAAACTCGCATCTTGATCGATTCCAGCCGACGCCATAATTTGCGGGTTTACGACAAGGATGTACGCCATGGCGGTGAATGTGGTGGCACCCGCCATGAGTTCACGTCCAACCGATGTGCCGTTCTCCTGGAGCTTAAAAAAATCGCCCATATCCCTCGCCCTATACTGTGAAAACCGAGCCCAAGTGTGCACATGAGCGACGGTCATTACCACCGGCAACGCGCAGTGCTAACCGGCAAAAAAAATGGCAGCGAAACGCTGCCATAACCCTAGTGAAATGACGTGACCTGCGGACTCGATCAATGTGACCCAGCCCACTCTTTGATTCAGAAGTCGAAACCAGCTCGAACCATGAATTGACGCGGCTGAATGAACTGATCGCCGGTAGCACCAACACCAAAGACGTCTGTGAATCGGGCGTTAATCCCCGCCTCGTCAGTAATATTCTTACCAATTAGCTCCACGCGCCAGTCCGCGTCGTCCGGTGTCAGCTTCACAAGTACATCAAGCGTTTGATACGAAGGAACACTGTCCGTCGTAGGGTTATTAAAGACGCGGTGCTTAAAATCACCGCGATAGGTGAAACTCAGACTCGACTTAACGTCTCCCCAACCCTCAATCGCCGTCGTGTGGGTCAAAGCAATATTGGCAGTTAACCGAGGTGTTTTAGGGAGCACATTACCGCGAACGTCTGAGATTTGCGCCGCACGCGCCACCTCGACCTCGGGGCTGAACAAGCTAACACCCTGAGCGAGCAGTGCATTCGTTGCCGCTTCCGAGGCCACGTTATCCAGCGCCAGGTGACTCTCCGTAATTTCAGTGCTCAACCAAGCGAGTCGAACGTCGAATAGTACGGAGTCGCTCAAAAACGCACCAAGCTCAAGTTCTGCGCCATAAATATCAGACTCGGGGATATTACCCACACCGCCCTGGAACACCTCAGGATCGGTTGCCTGATATTGTAAGTTTTCGTAGGAGTACATGAACGCTGCGGCGTTGAGTCGAACACGACCGTCATCCAAGTCCGTCTTCAGGCCCACTTCATATGCATCAATGGTCTCCTGCTCAAACGTGGGCAACACCACGATGGGCGAAACTACAGCCTCGCGACCAAAGGTTAAGTTTGAACCACCGGGCTTGAAGCCGCGGGTATAGGACGCATAGCCCAAGGTTACATCGTCAAAATCTTTCTCAAAGGCAAGACGGCCTGTGACTTCATCGCTGTCGATTTCTAAAATGTCTGTACCACCGCGACCGTAGAAGTTAGTGACTTCACTGTAGACTTCGTCTTGTGTGTAGCGAAGACCGCCGATGAGGCGTGTTGTATCACTCAAGGTCAAGGTGCCTTGACCGTAAACAGACAGCGACTCACGCTCAGGCTTCGCGTTTGAGATAAACCCTGCATCAGCCGGCGCAAACGTTAGAATATCTTCCACGGTAAACGGGTCAAAAGTACCGTCAAAACCGAAGTCGAGACGCTCAGTAATTGCAATGTCCACTTCTGTATCGAGGTAGAAGACACCGGCTACCCAATCTAAGCGGCCGAAAGCTGGGGACGCAGAGATCAGGTTAAACTCTTGAGTCGTGGTCGTCTGGTCGTTGGTTTCAGGCTCAAAGTAGCTTTGGAGCAAGAAAAACGGTGGAAGTGTGGCGAAATCATGTCGATCGTTGTCGCGCAGGACTTTAATGTCATCGCTTTGGTAGCTCGTGATTGACTTCACTGTGAAGCTGGGCAGATCCCATTCGACCGTCGCACTGTAAAGGTCAGAACTGAGCTCGTATGAAGAAAGTGAGTCTTGCGCAAGACGTCGCGCACCCTCAGTAGGGTCGTAAATACCCTTTTGCGCTTGGCCATTCACATTTTCCTCAAACATTTGAGCGCCCAATTTTACCGTCACAGTGTCACTGGGCTGCCAAAGGAGCTTCACTCTTGCGGACAGGCTGTCAGCATCGTCGAGGTCCTGACCATTCGATACGTTTTCTGTAAAACCCTGATGGTTGTTTCTTAGCAATGACACGCGCGCGGCGAGGGTATCCGATAGCGGAATATTCATACTCGCTCGTGCTCTAACCCCTTTGTACTGACCTAGACTAATATCGGCCGTTCCGTTGAATTCGTCGAACTCGGGATCCATCGTCACCACGTTAATAGCGCCGCCCGTTGAGTTCTGTCCAAATAGAGTACCCTGCGGGCCTCGCAATACTTCGATTTGCTCAAGATCTAGAAAGTCGGTCTGCAATGCGAACGGCGACGCAATATAAACACCATCAAGGTGGTACGACACTGAAGGGTTTGCAATCGCGTTCTGATTTGCTTCATTACCAATCCCTCTAATAGTAATGACTGTCTTGAAACCCTCATTCTTCGCGACGTTGACTCCAGGAGCAATTGCGCTGAGATCCACAAAGGAGGTGAGCTGACGCTCTTCTACTTCCATGGCTGTGAGTGCTGTCACGGCCTGGGAAAGGTCCTGAAGACTTTCAGAACGCTTTTCTGCCGTCACCAACACCTCTTCAAATACAGGAGCACTCTGACTAAGAGCACTAGGAATAAGAACAACAGAAACTAAGTTTACCGCGATAAATCGTCGCAACATGGGAGCCATAACAAAGCCTTCGATGGGATGATGAGTGGATTTTGATTGTTTATATCTTCGCGCAACTTGCACGAAAGATGCCAAGTTTAAAGAATCGTTACAGAGACTGAGAAAACGGAGCATGCTACCCGTTGAGACACTGTTTTTCACTAGGTTTTTGGCACAAAAGCGCACCCTTATGGTGCGGAAAAAAAAGCGCCGCACTAACCTTGTGCGAGGTGGACGTGTCACGCAAGCGATGCTCGGCAGCGCTTGCGGTTAAGCACTTGATAGACGCAAGGCGAGTTGAAAATCACCAACTCCATGAATAAACGGACCGAGTCACGTCTTGATTAAAGTCAAAACGAATCGTGCATTTGATGGAGTGGAAGTGAAGCGCACTGCTGTGAACTATGCGGACCCCGGTCTCCCCATCTTCCCTGAGGTAACCGGACAAACTGGACGTCTCAAGCTGCCTCACAACACTCAAATAAGAAACGCCTTGCTTGAAATT
>JABIZW010000246.1 GCA_018666295.1 Halieaceae bacterium | reverse complement strand
TTTAGCGCAGATTCTGATCCCGAGGGTCATCGTTCGAGACTTTGGAGTGCACTGTCTGAGGCGGCGCGTGCCCAGTTTTTTTGGCCGACGCCGGGTGCGCCACTCGAGGACACTGAAGCTCCTGGTTTTTCTCAGACACCGCCAGAGACTTTTGCGGTGATCGAATACACGCCAATGCAGATTGACCATCTCGTGTTGGCAAAGACACAAACCCGATCGTTGAGCGAGTATGTCGCTGGACAGTGGCGAGAGACACCCATAAACCCATGAGTTTTGATCGCCCGCAAGCGATCACCCTTTCCTTTTTGGGTGTTCTAGTGATTTATTTACACTATGCTACGCACCGATAACAAAAAGATTCGATTGCTAGAGGTCCGTGCTAATGCTCATTAATCCATTAATAAGAAAGGGTTTAGCGACTGTCGCCGCGTCCTTAACAGCATTATTGGTTGCCTGCTCCAGTGACACCGTGGAGCAGTCTAGTGAAGCGTTTAGCACCATGGCGGATGTTCACAATAATCCGGAGATTATTGCCAGCACCGCGAAAATTGACGAGTTGCTCATTGCCCAAGACCCCGACGGCAACTGGCTTGCCAGTGTGTTCGAGTCCGACACGACCTTGCTCGAACGCGGCGTCGACTCGACCCCCACGGACGCTCAGGATGCGGCGACTTCAATTGAAATGGGAGACCGAACGGCCTTCTATGGCGACTTGCACGTTCACACCGAATATTCCTTCGACGGATATGCCATGGGGACCCAGGCAACTCCTTACGACGCCTATCGATTCGCCAAAGGTGAGGCGCTGACGAATCCGGGTGGATTCGAAATGAAGTTGTCGCGTCCCCTCGACTTTTATGCGGTCACCGACCACGCGATGTTTCTCGGCTTGGTTAAAGCCTCGGCGGAGACCGGTACTGATTTTTCTAAAACTGAGTTTGCCAATCCCTACCACGGTCTAAATGCGCCCGATAACTACGACACAGACTTTTTTAGTATGGCGCGTCGGTTAGGGACCTTCGCGACTTTCTTGCCGAGAGCTGTGTTCGGCGTTCGTTCGGGCAACGTCGACCAAGATCAAGTGTTGGGTGTCATCCGATCTGCTTGGGAAGATATTATTCTTGCCGCCGACGAATACAACGATCCGGGTCAGTTCACAACATTCGTCGCCTACGAGTACACCTCATCGACTGCGGATATGGGCAATTTACACCGCAACGTGATTTTCAAAGGAAGCGATCTTTTACCCAGAGAGCCGTTCTCAAGATTTCACTCAGTAAATCCCGAGGATCTCTGGGACTGGATGGACGAGCTGCGCGCGAAGGGCGTGGAGAGCATGTCGATTCCTCACAACTCCAATGGCTCAAACGGGCAGATGTTTAAATTGGAAGATTGGGCGGGTAATCCGCTTGACGATGACTACGCGATACAGCGCATGCGCAATGAACCCATTGTTGAAATAACACAAGTCAAAGGCACCTCCGAGACACACCCATTACTGTCGACGCGCGATGAGTTTGCGGGTTTTGAAATTATGCCTTATCGCGTTGCCACCAATGCCATCAGCGCGCTCAATGGCTCGTACGTGAGAGAAGCGCTACTGAATGGTCTGGCACTTGAGCAGTCCGGCATTCAAAATCCGTATCAATTCGGTTTCATCGGATCCAGCGACACACACTCGGGTGCTGCTGCGATTGAGGAAGATAATTTCGTCTCAAAATTGGGTCTGCTTTCCAGCAAGGCGATCCAGCGGGGGTCTGTTCCTTACACGGGCCTCGAGGCGCAGACGTTTTATTGGGGAAGTAAGATTGCCGCGATCACAAGTCCTTCAGCACGTGGCACCTCGGGCTACTCCAATGAAGAGGGTGGGATGTACATCATGGGTGCAACGCCAACGTTTGGTGCCTCTGGATTGGCTGCCGCGTGGGCGGAGGAGAATACGCGAGACTCCCTCTATGACGCGTTTCGCAGAAAGGAAGTATTTGCGACGTCTGGACCGCGCATTCAATTACGATTTTTTGCTGGTGCCGACTTGGATGAAACAATGCTCGCGTCCGCTGAGGCTGTTTCTCTGGCTTACGCCAATGGCGTCACGATGGGCGCTGATATTAGGTTGTTGACGGACGACGCGCGCGCGCCCAAATTTTTAATGATGGCGTCGGCGGATCCCGCGAGTGCGCCACTACAGCGGCTTCAGGTGATTAAAGGTTGGGTGGATGCGTCAGGTGAATCCCATGAAGAAGTAATCGACGTCGCGTGTGCGGGTGGTGCCTTGGTGGATAGTCAAACTAACCGCTGTCCCG
>JABIZW010000091.1 GCA_018666295.1 Halieaceae bacterium | reverse complement strand
CAAATGAGCGTGGCGGTGCCATGCGCCTCGGCCAGTGCAATGACTTCATCGAGTCCGGTTGAGTCGCCAGGCATCCCGCGACGGACGTGAATAAAGACAGGCTTGTCGAAGGCGGCGGCCGTCTCAAAGATCATCCTGAGTTCCGCTTCGCTGACCGCGTCCGTCATGTAATCGAGTAAGACGCCGATACCCAGACCGCCCATCGCAAGACCCTGCTCCAAGTGCAGCTTCATTTCGGTTATTTGTGCGGCTGTTGCCTGATCTCGCCACATACGGCCCGACAAAGACATGAAACCGCGCTTAGAAAAGAAATAACTTTGGTCTGAGTCATCCATGACTCGGCCGCGAATGGCGAAGTGACCGACCGATGAGCCGTAATTGAGTTGCGCGCCGCCCGCGAACTGGTAGCCGTAATCTGTGGGTGGGTATGAACCGGCCTCCAAGTCGAGTTGCGTGGTGATGCCGTCGAGCACGTTCAAGTGCTCGCCCAGTCGTGTCGGTGTGTGCGAGTGAATGTCGATGAACCCGGGAGCAACGACCATGCCCGAGGCGTCGATTTGGACTTTGCCTGTTAACGACGTGTTGCTGATGCGCGTAATTTTCCCGTGTCTGATTCCAACATCAGCAATTTCATCGCGCTGCGTCTCTGGATCCATGACCCGACCGCCCGAAATGACCGTATCGAAGATTGCAGTGGGATCCGATTTGGCGTGTACGGCAAAGCCCCACACGGTAGAAAGGAGTACAATTAAACACAGTCGGGTGGTCTTGGGCATAGGCCTATACACCCCGCGGGGTTCCTGAGTTAACAAACTATTTTTACCGTCACCACATTGGATCATAGCCACTGGGTTGGTGTTTGTCTTGGAGTAATGAAGTGCAGTCTTTGTCGGTTTTTAGTGATTCATCGGACCGCGGTGAAGCGATTACTTTTCTGCATGCGAACGGGTTTCCACCCGCGACATACGACTCTTTTTTGGGTCATATTCGTGACCTCGGACGTATCGATACGCTCGAACACCGTCCGCTGTGGCAAGCGAAGGCGCCAAAGTTCATGGATTGGAACGTTTACGCATCAGATGCAATTGAGACGCTTCGGCGTGAGGCACGCGGTCCGGTTTGGCTGGTGGGTCACTCCATGGGCGGCGCGATTAGCATATTGATCGCAAGTAAGGCGCCCGAGTTGGTAAAAGGTATTGTGGCGCTTGACCCGGTCACCATTAACGCGCCGTTTCTAACCTTTTCGAAACTCGCGTTTCGGCTCTGGCCAAACAAGCCGAAAATGATTAAAGGCGCTTTGGGGCGGCCACATCACTTTGAGAGCCACGACGCTGCATTCTCCTTCTACCGCACGAAGCGTGCGTTTGCGGCCATTGCCGATAAAGAATTAATGGATTTTGTGCTCGCGGCCCACACCGCCTCAAACGAGGGTGTGTCGCTGCGTTACTCGGGCGCTTGGGAAGCCTGTGTTTATCGCTCGCCTCCTAATCTATGGCGTAAGATGGAGAAGCTTAAGGTGCCTCTTCACGTGGTCGGGGGGACCCGTTCTTACGTCATAACGCCCAGCGTCACTGATCGTTTGAAGGCGATACCTCGCATGGACTTTCATGCACTTGAAGCGGGGCACCTTTTGCCTTTGGAAAAACCCGCTGAAACTGCCGCTTTAGTCCGTCAATTTATTGCAGGGCAGTGATAGGCTTGTAGGGACGGATAGGTGAAGCGTTTTGCAGTGCTGGTCCTTTGGAGCATTCGATGAATAACCCGATTGATGGAAGATTGGCTGATCTTGACGAACGGCTGTTTATGCCTCGCGAGCTCAGCTGGCTGTCTTTTAATGCGCGTGTTCTGCAAGAAGCAGCCGACGAGAATGTGCCCATTATTCAGCGCCTTCGATACCTGGGAATTTTTTCGAGCAACCTCGATGAGTTTTTTCGTGTCCGCGTCGCCGAAATAAGACGGTTAATTGTTGTCTCCTCGGGCGGCAAGCGACAGCGTGCCAAAGAACTTTTAGAAACGATTCAGCAACAGGTCAGTGATTTACAACGCGAGTTCGACACGATTCAAACGCGCGTGATGACGGCTTTGGAAAAAAGACACATCTACATCGTTGACGAGAGCGCTTTAAATCAAAATCAGCTGTCCTTT
>JABIZW010000190.1 GCA_018666295.1 Halieaceae bacterium | reverse complement strand
GTCAGTGCTGACGTGTCAGAGGAGGGCGCCGCGCCGCGCGCCATTGTCGAGTCAGTACTGAGCAGTGACGGCCCTCTCTGGCTTCAGCGTTATCCTGGACTGACCATTAATATGGATGGCGAGTTACAAGAGGAGATCGAGTTTCAGCAGGCGATGGTCTATATGGGATCGCTGTCAATGCTGGTCATTTTTGGTTTGATGGCGATCGCATTTAAGTCTTACTGGCAGCCGTTACTGGTTTTGACCGCCGTACCGTTTGGTTTGATGGGTGCGATCTTCGGTCATTGGCTGCTGGGTTGGCAGGTGAGTATGTTCTCCATCATGGGAGTGATCGCCTGCGCGGGGGTGGTCGTTAATGACAACCTCGTTTTGATTGATCGCGTGAATAATTTGCGTGCCGAGGGCATGGAGCTGGTCGACGCCTTACTGCAGGGCGCGACTGACCGCTTTCGTCCTATTATTCTCACCTCAGTCACCACGTTTGTAGGGCTTGTGCCGATCATGTTGGAAACCAGTGTCCAAGCACAATTTCTGATCCCGATGGTGACGTCCCTCTCTTTTGGGGTGCTGTTTGCCACGGGTGTTACGCTGGTACTGGTACCTGCGCTCTATCTCCTCGGTGATGACATGGGCAAGTTTTTTATGAGCGTGACAAAACGGGAACTAAAGAGCGGAAGCTCAGACGCCGTGCCGCCCATGGTTTAAGCGAGGCACCTTAAACAAGGCACGTAAAAAAGTGTGCCTACAATGACGTACATAAAAAAGGGGGCGATGGGCCCCCTTTTTTAATGACCGACATCTTACCCTGCCGGTCCTGCAGCGATGATGTCGTCGCTTACGTCAAACTTCTCAATATTATTCCTGAATAACGTGGCGAGCTTTTGAGCCTGTGCGTCATACGCCCCATCGTTACCCCAGCTTGCCTTAGGATCAATGTACTCGCTCGCCACGCCCGGGATGCTGATTGGAAAGTCGAGGTTCAATGCGTCGATATGCTTTGTTTCGACGCTGAGTAATGCACCGCTTTGCGCTGCAGCCACCACGGCTCGTGTTACCGGAATAGGGAAACGACTCCCTTTGCCCTCAGAGCCGCCGGAGCCGCCGGTCCAGCCCGTATTGACGAGGTAGACCTGAGAGCCAAAATCAGCGACCCGCTTCATTAACAAGTCGGCGTAATCTTGCGCCGGGCGTGGCATGAAGGGTGCACCAAAACAGGTGCTAAACGTCGGATGAATACCGGCTTCTGCACCCAGCTCAGTTGAGCCTACACGTGCTGTGTAGCCTGATAAGAAGTGAAACGCGGCCGCCTCTTTGGATAAAAGACTGATGGGTGGAAGTACGCCCGTGACATCACAGGTCAAGAAGATAACGCACTTGGGCTCGCCCCCCATGTTAGTCGCTGAGCGTTTCTCTACATGGTACAGGGGATAACAGCAGCGACCGTTCTCAGTCAGAGTCGTGTCTGAATAATCAGCGTGTCGAGCGTCTGTGAGGGCCACATTTTCAACAATTGCGCCAAAGCGGATCGCATCCCAAATAATGGGCTCATTTTTCTGACTCAGGTCGATGGTTTTTGCATAGCAGCCGCCCTCGATATTAAACACTGATCCGTGTGCCCAACCGTGCTCGTCGTCACCAATTAGGTAGCGAGCGGGATCTGCTGAAAGGGTTGTTTTCCCGGTTCCAGAGAGGCCAAAAAAGAGTGTGGTATCGCCCTCGTCGCCAATATTTGCGGAGCAGTGCATGGGTAGCACGTCTTTCTCAGGCAATAAAAAGTTTTGCACTGAGAACATCGCCTTTTTCATTTCACCGGCGTAACGCATGCCCGCAATCAGAACTTTTCGTTGCCCGAAGTTGATGATGACGACACCCTCTGAGTTCGTGCCATCGCGCTCAGGGTCACACACGAAATCTGCGACGTTCATGATTTTCCACTCGGCTTTATCCGAGGGGTTGTAATTCTCGGGACGAATGAACATATTTCGCCCAAACAGGCTTTGCCACGCGGTTCCTGTGACCACTTTTACAGGTAGATAGTGGTCGTGATGCTCGCCGACATGTAGATGCTGGGCCCACTGCTCTCGGGTTGAGATATGTGCTTTCACACGATCCCATAGCGCATCAAATTTTGAGGGACAGAACTCTCGGTTCACACTGCCCCATTCGATCGCATCTTCACTCGATGCTTCGCGCACAACATAGCGGTCTGCGGGTGAGCGTCCGGTTCGGTGTCCCGTTTCAACGCGCAAGGCGCCGGTATCGGTGAGACAGCCCTCATTTCGGTCTAGTGCCATCTCGATGAGCTGTGCTGCATTGCTGTCTGTATGCTTGTTGGGTGCTTTTGCACTCTGTTCAACGGTCATGGGTGTGTGCTTCCAGTGTGAGTGTGAAGAAACAGTCAACCAATCAGTGGATCGTATGCTCCTCTGACAGGTGTACATCGTCGCACGAAAAGTGGTAGCTCTCGCCACACATTTCGCAGTTCATCGTCACTGTTTTCTGTTCTTCGAACAGGTCAGTGATCTCATGGTTAGGGAGCAAGCGTATCGCGTTTAGGCTGCGTTCACGTGAGCAATTACACCCAAACGTTATACGCTTTGGCTCGAACCTGTGTACGGTCCATTCGTTAAATAATTGGTACAAGAGTGTGTCAGTTTCTGAGTCGATCAATTCGTCGGCCGAAAGGGTGTCTGCAAGCGCACACAGGGTGACCCATTGGTCGAGACGCTCGTCGTCATCTGCCACTAACTGCGATGGGAGCTGTTGCAGCATCAGAGCCGCTGAGGCGCCGTTTCGGGTGGACAACCAAAATTTAGTCGCCAGTTGCTCACTCTGTTCGAAATAGTCGCTGAGGACGTCTGCTAATTCGTCCCGTTGTACGGCAATGATGCCCTGATAGCGCTGACCGATATCGGGTTCGACGGTCAGTGTTAAGACGCCCTGAGGAAGATGACTGCTCAACGGGCCCTCTGGCACGTCCAGTTCACCGCGAGCCAAGCCCCGC
>JABIZW010000280.1 GCA_018666295.1 Halieaceae bacterium | reverse complement strand
AGAAAAGTTTTCGCTCGACCAGATGCTGGCGGCGTTCGATATTGATCGCGTGTCACTCGGTGGACCGATTTTCGACGTTGAGAAGCTCAAGTGGCTCAACGGATTATGGCTGCGCGAGGACTTTGATCTTGATCAGCTTAAGGCGAGGCTCAAGGCGTGGCTTTGGAATGATGACACCTTGGCGAAACTGATACCGCATGCCCAAGGTCGAATGGAGGTCCTGTCGGACTTTGTACCCATGTCGGCTTATTTATTGTCTGGTGAGGTGCCACTCACACCCCAATTATTTGAGGGAACGGCTGAATCACAGGACGAGCTTACGAAGCGTCTTCAGTTCGTTCTTTGGCGACTGGAGGCACAGCAGGAGTGGGATCGTGGGGCTTTATTTACAAGCCTTAAAGCGCTATCTGATGCGCTCGGTGTAAAGCCCAAAATACTTTTTGCTCCTTTGTTTGTCGCGATATCGGGTAAGGCGAGTGCGTATTCCATTCCAGATTCAATGTCGATTCTGGGGCCGGATCTAACACGTGCGCGCCTTCGAACCGCTATTGCGGTGGTCGGTGGTGTCTCAAAGAAAGCGTTGAAACGGCTCGAAAAAGAGTACGCTGCCCTCGCCGGATGATTATCGAGGACGGTTGAGCAGGGCAATTAGGGCGAGAAGCGAAACGGCCACCTCAAAGCTCAAGACACTCCAGGTGTAGCTTGTAAAACTGGACGTCATTTCGATGCCGACCTGGCTGCCGGCGACTTCGACGTTGGAGTCGAGTTCACGAAATACTGTGATCGCGCGTGCCGCCGCAATGTAGCTGATAATCACGAAAAGAAGCCAAAGCCCCGCTTTCAGGTATTCCTTAATCAGTGCTGAGGCGATAAGAATTGAGCCAATGGCAATCTGAAGGCCACCGTACATCGCTGCAATCTCAGCATAGGCGTCCTGAGTCGCGATGAAGAGGCCCGACCATTGTGCCGGTATTTCCGGGTCGTAGACGCTAACAACGCCCAAGCCGAAAAAAATTGCACCCGTTACCCCTAAAAGAAGTTGACCCAACACGTTGTATCTCCACTATTTGTCGCTGAACAATAACAAAGTTGGCGGGGCCCTGATACCAAAAACGGTGCGCCGTAGCGCTGCACGCACCGCATTTAATGCTCACTGAGCCTAAGACAAAGCTAGTTTGAGTAGCGCGCGTCTAAGGCTTCTTGAATCAGCGGTAATGCCACTTGACGTAAGAACGCAGGTGGCGCGCCAGAGTCTCTACTGGTGTAGTCGTCAATGGCGATAAACCCAGCGATTCCGCGTCGTACATCCATGAAGCTAATGGCCCCAAACGCGCCCGCATCGGTGTAAACGCCAGGCTGATCGCCCGCTATCCACCAGCCCATCCCATAGGGAGTAGGGTTAAAGGTCAGGCTGCCTCGGTCCTGCCGCATCGACAGTAGAGAAGCCTCGCTAAGCACTTGCGTCTCGCCACAAAACCCCCCGTTGAGGTGGACTTGCAGCAGCTTCGCGTAATCGGACAGATTCGTGATCCCACCCCCCTCGACGTTTGGATTTTGCTGGCCTGGCATGCTGTCTGCAGATACCCCGTCGAATGAGGTGTAGGTATTGCCGGTGGCTGAAAGCTCGTCCCATGGGTTTCCGAAGGTGAAAACGTCGAGTTCACAGGGCGTGCCGATGTACTCGTCGAAAAGTTGGTTCCAACTGGAGTTGTTTGCAATGGCCGCAGTCATTCCCGCGATCTGCCACTGGCTGCCACCGTAGTCGAAAACGCTGCCCGGAGGATTTGTCGTCGGGAGTTCGTTTTGAACCAGCATTTGCCCACAAACCTCAAAATTCATCCAGGGTTGGCCAACGAACTGACACAGGTGATTGAAGTCGGCCAGCGTCGGACCTACGGGTGAGCCATAGCCGTTACTCAGCAAACGGAGTCCAGGAATTCCTGACGTATTGCTGACCATTTGCTCAACCGTCCGGTCGGCGTAAACGCCGTCAAAAGGGAGGTACGTGCTGACGGGCTCGCCGATCGAAAAATCAACGTCCGTGTCTTCGTCGAGTGCCATGATCGCCATAACGACCGGTACTTTGCTCGTTGATGCCAGCATTGTGATGAGATCTGTCGTGTGATCGCCAAACACTTTTTGATGGGCAACGCCGTCTTTGTCAACCAAGACGTAACTAATGCCGTCAAAGATGTCGCTATCATCAATGAAAGTTTGGAATGCTGCATCGACAGCCGAGTAGTCGGCCGCTGGGAAGGGCTCGAGTACTGGGGGGCTAATTGTCGGCGGTGTGTAGTCGCCGTTACTACCCCCACCGCCACACGCCACTAATAGAGCGGGCAGAACTGCCGCAAAAGCAGACAGCTTCAAGGTCGATTTTCGCGGACGGAACGCGCGAGTGCGCGTGTTAATACGGTCTTGCATAGCATTACCTCTTTTCTACTTATCGTTATATTTTTTTATGTTGCAGGCAGTTCTTAGAAATACATGCACGCGATCAATTTAGCGTTGACGTCGATGGTTATCAATCCTTAGTTTGACCGCTCACGCCGGGCATCTGAAAACTGGAGTGGCGCAATTAAGTGCGACGCGTGGGAGCGAGGGGACGCGAGCAGAGAAGAGAAGAGCAGAGGAGGTGTTTGCAGGGGTGGGCTCCGCCGTTCGTCTCCGTTATGACCCGTGTAAATGGCTTTTACGTAGGATGCGAGAGAAAAGTGGGCCAGAAGATTAGCCGTCCTAAATAAATGTGGATATACTTGCGCCCGTCATTCAAGTACCACGTGATTTGGGGCCATAGCTCAGCTGGGAGAGCGCAACACTGGCAGTGTTGAGGTCGGCGGTTCGATCCCGCCTGGCTCCACCAATTTCAGTCGCTTAGTGCAGTTGCTTACCTTTTATAGGCTTGGTTGCTGATCCTGTTGATCCTTTTTAGTCTCTTACTGCCAACCTAGGGCTTATTGTTCGTCTCTGCTTATTGGTCTTGGAACGGGTAAAGCCTGTCTATCGGCGCGTATTGGTAGTCCAAGGCATTAAGGCGCGTTGTCCCAAACCAGTCTCCGGGGGCATCCACCACCATAATTGTTTTAGCGTAGCCGGTTTCATCGAATCCTCGCCGAAAGTGGACACGTGATTTCACGACAAAAACGTCGTAGTCATCTGGATTTAGGTTGGCAATGAACAGCGGTTCTGTCGTTCGAATCTGAACGTAGGTCGGCACGAGAAACAGCACGTTTTGATTTCCGAATTCGATGACTGCAATGTGATCGAAGCCCCAGCCCTCACCAAAGTACTTTACTGTCCCCGTAATGCGCACCGGTGTGCCCGCTTGTTCGCCGCTAAAGCCACCGACTTCGCGGTCAAATTTATCCCCTGGTTTGGCGCCACGCGCTTTGAGTGCCTCCAGTGCCGACTCATCGCGAAGTGCCGCGTACATCAGTTTGCTGACGTTGTTTTTGAGGAGTGCTTTCAAAATCCATGTGGCATCCCCCGGTCTGTCTGAGTAATCGCCCAACACCACCGGCACATCACCCCGACTAACGGCCTGCATTGTGCGTTTCGCAGCCTCGCTCGGCATGGGGAATTCACCACGGGCAAAGCCACTGCGCATGCGCCATATGTAGTCAGACATGTCGTCAGCAATTCGGTCGGCCAGCGCCTGATCATCGTTGGTGACCACGTGGACAGTCGCACCGATATCGGGAACATCTGACCAAGGGAAACCATAAAACACGCTGACGAAGGCGTCGGTCTCACGTGCTTCCCACCGCCGGGCACGCTCCATAATATCCATCGAAGGCGACTGGCCGGTCCACTGCAGTACGCTTGCCGTCACGACAGGCGGCTTACGCGTCGCAGTGGTGGCCGTATAGAGCCCCTTCATGGACCGATACAAGTATCGGGCGGAGCGTGTTCCTTGTAAAAAAGCATCATAGTGTGGGTAACGCTTCGTCACAAAGGCTGCGTTCGCCCACTTCAAGAACTGTTCATCCTCGTTACCGTGCAAATCAAAGGAGCCTGCGATAGGAACATTTGGGCCAACCACCTGCCTGATACGACGAGCGATTTCGGCTTCCGGGCGCGGTATGTCGCGAACTGCCATGGCGCCATGAAGGGATAAATACACGGCGTCTATGGGCATTTTTGCTCTAAGATCATCAAGGATGATTGCCATGAAGTGCTCAAAGCTCTCTTTGCTTTCCCAGCTCCTGGAGGAACCCCCGTACACACTGTCGGGCGAATTAATCCCCACAACTGTAACGTCGGCATACTCGCTGGCTGCATGCATAAAGCCCCCCACAAACCCTTCACGCCTTGCGGTCAGTGCATGGCCAGGGACATACGGGGCCCGCCATGTGCGGTCCTTAATTTCAGAATCGCCGCCCGGACAAAACGTGCAGGTTTCCTGGGAATAGGCAATTACAGCCACGTTTAAGCGAGACTCTTCGCTCGATAGGACAGGCCATGCTGAGAAGATGCTCAGGAGTACGAAAATTCGAGTGATGGTCATGGCATATCCCCTCGTTGTTGCGATACCGAATCACGGGTCTTTTGGATGCGACGTTTCTCTCGGTAAAAGAAACAAAATGATCCAGCCAATTGGCCCCAAAAGTAAGCCAAGCAAAGCACCC
This sequence comes from Halieaceae bacterium, assembly GCA_018666295.1. GTDB lineage: Bacteria > Pseudomonadota > Gammaproteobacteria > Pseudomonadales > Halieaceae > Luminiphilus. The sequence goes on along the minus strand of JABIZW010000280.1, from coordinate 628 downwards.
TTAGCCACGCGATTCAAGGTTGCTCCGAGCGCGGCACCGACACCCGCTGACACCAGCGTCAGTAACACGATAATCCCCATAGCGCTCCCTCCTCTGGCTTAATGCCTCGACCATCTTAACCCACAGACACCAGTCAGAGGGTGTATGGTGAATCCAAAGGACAGAACGCAACAGACTTAAGAGGCGCTCGTAAGTGAGCCCGGTTCAATTGAATTGGGACTTCAAGACGAGGGCTACTTTTACCGTTCTGTGGTCGTATTTTACCCTGTCTTACCCATACGAGCCTTCGCTCCTGTATAACGACTCTATGAAAATTCCTAAGCGTATTATCCCACTGGTTGAAGACGGCGTCATTGACGAGGTCTTGCGTCAGCTCATGAGTGGTAAGGAAGCCACCGTTTACGTCGTCCGATGCGGTGACGAGATTCGCTGTGCCAAAGTCTACAAAGAAGCTGCGAAGCGCAGTTTTAAGCAGGCAGTGGAGTATCAAGAAGGGCGAAAGGGGCGTAACTCCAGACGTCAGCGCGCGATGGAAAAGGGTTCTCGTTACGGGCGCAAGCAGCAGGAAGAGGCGTGGCACAATGCTGAGGTCGATGCCCTCTACAAGCTGGACAGGGCAGGTGTTCGT
>JABIZW010000081.1 GCA_018666295.1 Halieaceae bacterium | reverse complement strand
GCGTGACGCGCATTAGCTCGGTCGTAGCGCGTAACAAACGAGTTGGGATCGCAGTCTGCGCGAGGCTTACTGAGGCGGCTTTTGAGCGGTTCCGACTCGATTCAGGAATGCGATCGCCGCATAGCCCAGGCAAACACCGAGGCAATCGGCCCACAAGTCACCCCACTCTTGTGACCGTGTGGCAGTAAACCCCTGTGCGACCTCAATGCTGCCACCCAGAACAAATAGGGCCGCAATCACCAGTGTGGGGCGTGTCGAGTAGGCCTTAAGGCCAAAAACACTAAGCACGAAAAAGGCGCCGGCGTGCACTAGTTTGTCAGAGAGCACAACGGTTGCTTGGTCCGGCCCTTGTGGTGAAAGCGCAGCCGCAACCACCACCAAACTGGTGAACCAAAAAGCGCGTTTCATCTGCGGCTCAAACCGCGAAGTCGCGTTCATCGTCACGACTGCCATTCTCTTTTTCGCTGGCGCCACACCTGGAGTTCCACGCCGCTCAGGGAGCCTGGGAGTTTCACGTACTCACTTGGCGTTGATCCCAGTCGTTTTGCCAGTCTTTGCGAGGCAATATTTTCGTCCGCAATGAGATGAGTGACTGCATCCCAACCTAATGTCTCGAACGCATAATCTATGCAAGCCGACGCCGCCTCGAAGGCATAGCCGTACCCCCAATGGGCCTTTCGAAGTCCCCACCCGACCTCTTGAGTGGGCCAGTGCAGAGGGTGCCACGGGCCGATCCGGCCAATCCATTCTCCGGACGACTTATTCACCACGCCAAACATGGCCGCGTCGGTGAGAGACCACAAGCCAATCCACTGTGCGAGCGTGCGCCACGCGTCAGACTCCTGCTGATGTCCGCCCAAATGCGCCATTGTGTCTTTGCAGGTTAAAAAGTCGCGAACCCAAGGCCAGTCACTTGCCTCTGTCGGTCTGAGCAAAAGCCTTTTCGTTTCAATCGTGGACACGGCGATTGCACTTTGCGTTGAAGTTGGCTTCACGATCTCAGGCTATGCTTCATCCGTCAACGAAGGTAAAACGTCTGAGCCTTTTTTTACATCAGAAAACGACAATATGTCATCTTTGAGATTCACATTAGATCCGTCTCCGAAGGGCAGTCTGAATCCGAATGAGTTTGTCGAATAAAGGGCGAAGTAATCGAACAGCCGCTGTGGGTGTTGCAGTACTGAGCATGGCGATGTTGTCTACCTGCGGAGGTGGGTCCGGCGACTCCCCCACAGTCCAAAACCGCGCGCCGAGCTTCGACGCCGAGAGCTATGTGTTTACGGTGCCTGAAAACGATGGCGTAGTGGCGGGTGCAGTAGAGGCTGTCGATCTAGACGGCGATAATCTCGCGTTGACACTGACGGGGCCCGATGCGGGTATTTTCACGATCGATATTCGGGGTCAGATTGTGTTTTTGCAGGCGCCAGACTTCGAGGCCCCGAGCGACAGTAATGCGGATAATCGCTACGACGTCGTGGTCACGGCGTCTGACGGTGCACTGAGTCGTTCAGTAAATGTGCGCGTCGACGTGGTCAACGACGTCAGTGACGACGAGAATGTCCAGCGGCGTCTGTTTGGTCTTGCGGTGTTGGTAGGCGACGTATCGACGCCCGACTATGACCGGCCCAGCACGTGGGACGACGAGGACGGTGACTGCATTTCAGATCGTCATGAGGTGCTGATCGCACAGCACTTGGATGGTGATGGTGCTTATCCCTTGGTTATGTCAACCAACGGCTGTGCTGTGGAGACGGGCCGATGGCTGGACCCTTATGACAATATTTACTACTACGCGGCATCTAACGTGCAAATCGATCATGTCGTAGCGCTCTATGAGTCGTGGGTGTCGGGCCTTGGCAATCTCATTTCATTGCTTCAGCGCCGCTACGCGAATACCGGCAGTCTGACCGAAGGCGTATTGCCAGAAACGAGCCATAATTTCCTTGCTGTTGGCGCGTCATCGAATGGCGAAAAGGGCGGCAGTGACCCAAGGGAATGGATGCCGCGCAATGAGGCCTACCACTGCACCTATCTTAAAAAGTGGGTGCTGACCAAATCTCAGAACGAGTTGCTATTCGACCAGGCGGAGTTCGACTTCATCCAAGCTCGCGAGGTCGACTGTGGTGATGAGCCGCTGCCCGAGCTCCCTGCAAATCCCTAATAGGTCAGTGCCGCCCTTGAGCGAGTGCCGTCATGGGCTGGTATCAATTCAGGCCTCGGATTGAAAGTAATGGCATGGGCTCGGCTTAAAAGGAACAAACATTAAAAAGGGGCTAAAAAGCCCCGCTTGAATCAATACACAATCCGATTGCGCTTATTTACTGAGCAGCATCCCACGCCGCTTGTATTGCGGGGATCGCCTGACCAATGAAGAACTCAGGGGGCGCACCGGAGTCGGCGTCATCACCGTATTCGTCAATCGCCATATAGCCACCGATACCACGATTAACGTCAATAAAACTCACGGCACCAAAGGCGCCGGGATCAGTAAACACACCGGGCAAATCGGTTCTGATCCACCAACCCATGCCGTATGGAGTCGCGTTGGTGGTTACCAAACCACCCCGGTCAGCTTGCATACTGGCAATCGCCTCCTCACTGAGGACGCGCGTCTCTCCGCAGAACCCGCCGTTGAGGTGGACCTGCAGCAGCTTCGCGTAATCTGCCATATTGGTGACCGCACCGCCCTCGATGTTGGGGTTGGTTACGCCCGCAAGCGTATCGACGGCACCGGTGAACGATTCGGGCGACTCCCAGGGATTCCCGAAGGTGAAGACTTCTAGGTCACAAGGTGCTCCCAAGTATTGGTCGACCAGTTGGTTCCAGGTGGCATTCGCGACGGTGCTTGCGGTTACGCCCGCTATTTGCCACTGACTGCCGCCATAGTCGTAAACGCTCCCTGCCGGTCGAGAGGTGGGCAGTTCGTTTTGAACGAGCGTCTGTCCGCAGCTTTCAAAATTGAAAAATGCTTGTGAGCCGAACTGGCAAAGATGGTTGAAGTCTTCAAGTGTTGGGCCGGTTGCTGAACCGTAGCCGGGCAGCAGTCGAAGGCCCGGAATCCCCGACGTATTGCTCACCATTTGCTCAACTGTCCGGTCAGCGTACGACCCGTCGTAGGCCAGATAGGTGCTAACGGGCGCACTGATCGAAAATTCGATGCTAGGGTCATCCTCGAGCGCCAGGATCGTCATGACGGCAGGGACTTTACTGGTTGAGGCTAACAGCACGACTGTTTCTTCGGTGTGGTCGCCAAATACAGCGGTGTGTATGACGCCCTCTGAGTTCACTAAAACATAGCTAATGCCGTCAAAGACCGAGTCGCTGTCGATGAAGGCTTGAAACGAATCGTCCACGTCCGAAAAGTCAGGTCCGGTTTCACCGCCACCACCAGCGCTGTTGCCCGATCCTGATCCGGCACCTGAGTCGCCTG
>JABIZW010000082.1 GCA_018666295.1 Halieaceae bacterium | reverse complement strand
CATGGTGGATATTGGCGGCGGGACGTCAGACATTGCCATCTTCACCGAAGGGTCTATTCGGCACACAGGGGTTATTCCCATTGCGGGCGATCAAGTCACGAGTGACATTGCAATGGCCTTACGCACACCGACCCAGCACGCGGAGGAAATTAAAATTCGATACGCCTGTGCGCTCGCTCAGCTCACAGGGCCCGACGAAACCATCAAGGTTCCCAGCGTGGGCGATCGCCCTCCGCGCGATCTGTCGCGTCAGTCGTTGGCAGAGGTTGTTGAACCGCGCTACGACGAGCTGTTTACGTTAATCCAAGGTGAGACGCGACGCTCTGGCTTTGAAGACCTTATACCCGCCGGCATCGTGCTGACCGGTGGGACCTCCAAAATGGAGGGTGTGGTGGAACTTGCTGAAGAGATTTTCCACATGCCGGTGCGAGTCGGTGCGCCGCAGTACACCCGCGGCATGCACGACATTATTCGTAATCCGATTTACGCGACAGCCGTGGGACTGCTGCTCTCGGGTGCAAAAGAACTTCATGACGGGGCGCAGCTTGCTGCGGGTCGCAAGAAGACCAGCGGTTTGCTGGGTGGGTTGCGCAATTGGTTTGGACGCAACTTTTAAAAGAGTAAGGGGATATTCGGGCAGCCGAATAATTTCAAACGGGGAGAAATAAAATGTTTGAACTAGTAGACAATGCACCGCAAAACGCGGTTATCAAGGTGATTGGTGTTGGCGGCGGCGGTGGTAATGCGGTTCGTCACATGATCGAGCACGATATTGAAGGCGTAGACTTCATTTGCGCAAATACCGACTCGCAGGCGTTGGCAGACATCGACTCTAAAACGATTCTGCAGCTGGGTAACACCATTACTAAGGGATTGGGTGCAGGCGCCAATCCGGAAATTGGTCGTGCGGCCGCACTCGAAGACAGAGATCGAATTGCGGAGTCTTTGCAGGGCGCGGATATGGTTTTTGTGACCGCCGGAATGGGCGGCGGCACTGGCACGGGTGGTGCACCTATTGTCGCGGAGGTAGCGCGTGACATGGGTATCTTGACCGTAGCGGTTGTCACGCGACCGTTCAGCTTCGAGGGCCGAAAGCGTTTGACCATTGCAGATCAAGGTCTCAAAGAACTTGAACAGCATGTTGACTCACTGATTACCGTGCCCAACGAGAAATTGCTCGAAGTTATGGGCAAAAACACCAGCTTGTTGGATGCGTTTAAAGAGGCCAATGACGTGCTCTTTGGAGCAGTTCAGGGTATCGCGGACCTGATTATCCGTCCCGGTATGATCAACGTCGATTTCGCCGACGTGAAGACTGTGATGTCAGAAATGGGTTCTGCAATGATGGGTACGGGTACCGCAACCGGTGAGGGTCGTGCTCGTGAAGCGGCTGAACGTGCCATTAACAGCCCACTGTTAGACGACATAGACCTCAGTGGAGCGAAGGGTCTGTTGGTCAACATTACGGCGGGTCTTGATCTGTCCCTGGGTGAGTTCTCAGAGGTTGGTGAAGCGATTGAAGAGATTGCCTGTGATGACGCGACCGTGGTCATCGGCACAGTGATCGATCCAACCATGGCTGATGAGCTCAAAGTGACCGTCGTGGCCACGGGGCTCGGGGTTGATCAAAGCCGACCTGTCTTGAAGAAGGTTGAGCCACTTGCGCCCATGCGTTCCGCAACATCGACGTCAGCGGCCTATGAGGGGTATGATCTGCCTCCAGCAAAGCGCCAGCGCGCTGCTGCGACTACTCCTTCTGGGCAAGCAGTTGCGGTCGAGGAAAGTAGCGAAGAGGGGTATTTCGATATTCCGGCGTTTCTGCGTCGCCAAGCTGACTAACGCTGAGCGAGGGAGTGGTTGGAAAGAGAGCTTAGCGCTCTCGGGCTAACTGCCCTCTGAAAAAAGGCAAAGGAATGATACGACAGCGGACATTACGAAATTCGATCAAGGCCACCGGTGTTGGCTTGCACACAGGCGATAAAGTGCTCCTGACACTCTGCCCTGCACCCGTCGATACGGGCATCGTTTTTCGCCGAACTGACCTCAACCCTGTGGCCGAGATCCCCGCTCGTGCCAACTTGGTTGGAGAGACGACGCTGTCGACCTGCCTCATTCACGGTGAAGCCCGCGTTTCAACCATCGAGCACCTGCTATCTGCGATGGCAGGACTGGGTGTCGACAACGCGTACGTCGACGTTACCGCCCCTGAAATCCCCATCATGGACGGTAGTGCGGCCCCCTTTGTCTTTTTGCTGCAGTCAGCAGGGATCGTAGAACAACACGCTGCGAAGAAATTTATTCGTGTCAGAAAAGAAGTCACCGTGACCGACGGCGACAAGACTGCCAGCTTTTTGCCGCTTGAGGGATTTAAGATCTCGTTCGGCATCGATTTTGATCATCCGGTGTTCAAACACCGAGCCGCAACCACGGAGATTGATTTTTCCACAACGTCTTTCGTGCGCGAGGTTAGTCGCGCAAGAACCTTTGGCTTTGTCGATGAAATTGAGTATCTGCGCTCACAGGGACTCGCGCGTGGGGGCAGCATGGACAACGCCGTCGTCATCGACGACTACAAGGTCTTGAACCATGGCGGCCTTCGTTACGACGATGAATTTGTGAAGCACAAGGTGCTCGATGCCATTGGCGATCTGTATTTACTGGGGTACAGCCTGATCGGTGAATACCGTGCCTTCAAGTCAGGCCATGCACTCAACAACCAAGCGCTGCGCACCTTGATTGCAAATAAGGATGCGTGGGAGATGGTCACCTTTGACGATGTCGAACAGGCCCCAATTTCCTATCAACAGCCGTTTTTGACTTACGCGCCAACTTAATCGCGGCCGAGAGCAGCGCCGAGTCCAACATACTTTCTTAGGACTTGTATCTCTGGCATAGTGGCGCGATTAACGTGAGCGATTGTGCCCCCTTTGAAATTCATACTGATAAACAACGAAGGCCCTTCTAAAACTGTCGAAATTGGTCGATGGACGCGGGTTGTTGTGTCTGCGATTTTGATTGGTTTGCCCGTGACTTTGGCGGGACTGAGCTACGAGTTTGGCGTTAAAAAAGGGGTTTCTAAAACACAGGCGGCCGAAGAGACTTTGGCGGCAGAAGAAGCGCGCGAGCGCGCCGAGGCCTTGGCTGATCTGGCTGTTGAAGCCGAGAGACGGCTGCAGTCCATGACGCTGCTCTTGGCTGAGTTGCAAAGCCGGGTCACGCGTCTCGATGCGGTGGGCATGAACCTTACACAAAGCGCGGGTTTAGAGCCCGGTGAGTTTAACTTCAACGTACCACCTGCCTTGGGTGGCCCACTGATGACGTCGCAAGACGATGCGCGAGAATTAATTCCTGCGCTTGAGGGTGAGTTGTTCGCCTTGAGTACCGCGTTGGACGATCGCGAGGTTCAACTCGATATATTGTCCGAGTTGATTCAGGGCGAGCAGGTTAAAAGTGATGCGACGCCTGCAGGTCGGCCGATCCTGTCGGGGTGGTTGTCGTCTCGATACGGCAGCCGTATCGATCCGTTCAGTGGTAAAAAAGCGTGGCATGAAGGCATCGATTTCGCGGGACGCGAGGGTGCAAATATCGTTGCGGTGGCCAGCGGTGTTGTCAGCTGGAGCGGCGAGCGTGCGGGCTACGGTAAAATGGTCGAGGTCGCGCACGGCGATGGTGTGATCACGCGTTATGCCCATAACCAAGAAAATCGTGTCAAAGTCGGTGACATGGTTCGCCGTGGTGACGTTGTTGCGCTCATGGGAAACAGTGGCCGCTCTACTGGGCCGCACGTTCACTTTGAGGTTCACAAAAACGGCCGTCCGGTCGATCCTGCGAGTTACTTACACCGCACGCCCAACTAAGGTCATCATCGACCGCTAGTGAACTTCACTGTACCCGTTGATCGCGCAAACTGCGCAAAACCTAATCACACGTAATGGAAACACCATGGCTAATCCGCTGAAGATGATATTCGGCTCGCGTAACGACCGAGTGTTACGTCGAATTAAGAAAACTGTTCGCACCATCAATGCGTTTGAGGAGAGCGTGCAAGCGCTTGACGACGACGCGTTGCGGGCAAAAACGCAAGAATTCAAATTACGGTACCAGAACGGCGAGTCGCTTGACGCGCTGCTGCCTGAGGCCTTTGCCGTCGTTCGGGAGGGCGGTGTCCGTGCCATGGGTATGCGCCACTTTGACGTGCAGCTCATCGGTGGCGTGGTGCTGCACGAGGGCAATGTCGCAGAAATGCGAACTGGAGAGGGTAAGACCTTAGTGGCAACACTGCCGGCTTATCTTAACGCGCTGTCGGGTAATAGCGTTCACCTGATTACCGTCAACGACTATTTGGCGACACGGGACGCCGCGTGGATGGGAAAGCTGTACAACTTCTTGGGACTTGAAGTTGGGGTCGTCAAGGCCGGACAAACGCAAGAAGAGAAGCGTATTGCCTACTCTGCCGACGTGGTTTACGGAACCAACAACGAATTTGGTTTTGATTACCTCCGAGACAACATGGCCTTCAGCATGGACGACAAGATGCAGGGCCAGCTGGCTTTTGCGATTGTTGACGAAGTGGACTCGATTCTGATCGATGAGGCGCGAACGCCGCTCATTATTTCAGGTGCGGCTGAAGACAGCTCCGAACTTTACCGCAAGATTAATAAACTCATTCCGAGACTGGTGGCCCGAACCGATGAGGCGTCGGAGGACGGTCACTTTGTCATTGACGAGAAGCAACGCTCTGTTGAGCTGACTGAGGACGGTCACGAGCTCATTGAGACCATGCTGATCGATGAGGGGTTACTGGCAGCTGATGATTCATTGTATGCCTCCACCAACTTAGGTCTGTTGCATCACGTTACTGCAGCGCTGCGCGCGCACAACCTGTTTCATCGCGACGTCGAATACATTGTACAAAACGGTCAGGTCGTTTTGATCGATGAGCACACGGGCCGCACCATGCCCGGTCGACGTTTGTCGGAGGGCTTGCATCAGTCCATTGAGGCGAAAGAGAACGTCGATATTCAAGCCGAAAGCCAGACTATGGCGTCCACCACGTTTCAGAACTATTTCCGTATTTACGAAAAGTTGAGCGGGATGACCGGAACTGCTGACACTGAGGCGTTTGAATTTCGACAAATTTACGGACTTGAGTGTGTGGTGATTCCAACCAACATTCCGATGAAACGGCTCGATATGAACGACCTCATCTTCATGTCCAAGGAAGAGAAGCTCGAGGCAATTGTTGATGAGACCCGGCGCATTATTGAGCACCAAGCCCCCGTACTGGTGGGTACGGCGTCGGTTGAAACCTCAGAAGAGCTCTCGGAGCACTTCAAGGGCGCGGGTATCGCGCATAAGGTGCTAAACGCTAAGTATCACGAACAAGAGGCTGAGATTATTGCGCAGGCCGGCCGTCCGGGTATGGTGACCATTGCGACCAATATGGCGGGACGCGGTACCGATATTGTACTGGGCGGTAACCTTGAGGCAGAACTTGCCGCTTTGGAGGACGAATCTGCAAAAGTTGCAGCGCAGGCGGCTTGGGAAGAGCGACATCAAGCGGTGCTGGATGCGGGTGGACTTCATATTGTCGGTACCGAACGTCACGAGTCGCGTCGTATTGATAACCAACTGCGGGGACGTGCAGGACGCCAAGGTGACCCAGGTGCTTCACGTTTTTACATTTCACTCGACGACAGTTTGATGCGCATTTTCATGGGCAATATGGCTGGCATCATGCAGAAAGTGGGTATGGAGCGTGGTGAGGCCATTGAGAGCAAAATGGTCACAAACTCAATCGAGCGGGCTCAACGCAAGGTCGAAGGGCGTAACTTCGATATTCGTAAGCAGTTGCTGGAATATGACGACGTGGCGAACGACCAGCGTCAGATTATTTACAAACAGCGCGATCAATTGCTCGACGGCGCCGATGTGGCCGAGATGATCACCAACATACGAACGGATGTGATTCACGCCGGCATCGATCGGTTTATTCCACCGATGAGTGTTGAAGAACAATGGGATGTTGAGGGTTTGGAGCAGTACCTGCGTACCGAATACGCACAAGATATTCCAGTCGTGGCCTGGTTGGACGAGGACAATGACTTGCATGAGGAGTCTCTTCGAGCACGCATTGTCGAGGCTGTGCAAGCCGCGTACGACGAAAAAGGCGCATCGATTGGCGATGCTATGCGGCAAATTGAAAAGCAGGTCATGCTCCAAGTGCTTGATGGGCTTTGGAAGGACCATTTGCAGACTATGGATCAGCTGCGCCAGGGTATTCACTTGCGCGCCTACGCGAACAAGAACCCCAAGCAGGAGTACAAGCGCGAAGCGTTTGAGCTGTTCGAGTCCCTGTTGGAACGTTTGAAGCAAGAAGTCGTGCGTATTCTGAGTCAGATTCAAATTAAGCGAGAGGACGAAGCAGAGGAAATTGAGCGTCGCCGTCGCGAAGAGGCCGCCCGGCAAAAGCTGGCGTTTCAACACGCGCAGGCTCAAGCGTTACCCGAGGCAAGCCAAGGTGAAGCGCCAGAACAAGCAGAAGCACCGAGGTCTCCAGTTGTCCGAGCTGCCCCGAAAGTTGGGCGTAACGACCCGTGCACCTGTGGTAGCGGCAAGAAGTATAAGCAGTGTTGTGGAGTACTCGGTTGAGGTTGCTGGCGTTACCGATCGTAGGTGTCAGGCTTGGCGTTGCTCAAGCGGGTATTAAGTACGCTGGTCGCGACGATCTGGCGTTGATTGAGATTGCTCAGGGCAGCACTACTGCGGCGGTCTTTACACAAAACGCCTTTAGAGCCGCGCCGGTTCTTGTTGCTGAGCGCAATAATGCGGCGCAAGACGCGCGTTACTTGCTGATTAACTCGGGCAACGCTAATGCGGGAACCGGTCAACCTGGAATGATCGCTTGCGAGCAGAGTTGCGACGATGTGGCTCGACTCACCGAGAGCGATGCGCGTCGCGTGCTGCCGTTTTCGACCGGTGTCATTGGCGAGGTACTGGATCCTGTGAAGTTAGCGGCAGCACTGCCCTCAGCCATTGCCAATTTGGACGAGGGGAATTGGGAGCGTGCAGCGCGGGCCATTATGACCACCGACACACGCCCTAAAATTCGAACGCAGCGTGTTGAGGTGAACGGTCGGTCCTGCTGTTTGACCGGCATGAGCAAAGGCTCGGGTATGATTCAGCCGAATATGGCGACGATGCTTGGATTTATTGCCACTGATGCGGTCATCCCCGCGAGCATGTTAGACGGCATGTTACGCACTGCTGTGAACCTGAGTTTTAACCGTATTACGGTCGACGGTGACACGAGCACGAATGATGCGGTGACGCTCAGCGCGACCGGGCAATCAGACTTTGTTGTCTCGCCGACTGCTTCCGAGGAGGCGCTCGCCTTTCAAGCCGCGCTCAACGCACTGGCCATTGCTCTGGCTCAAGACATTATTCGCGACGGTGAGGGTGCGACTAAATTCGTTGAAATCGAGGTCTTGGGTGCGCAGTCGGTCGATGAGGCAGATCGTGTTGCGCGGACCATAGCCCACTCACCACTGGTCAAGACAGCACTGTTCGCCTCAGACCCTAACTGGGGCAGAATTTTAGCTGCCGTGGGGCGTGCGGGTGTCGAGGACCTTGACGTTGACGCGGTCTCACTGACGCTCAACGGTGTGCTGATTGCCGAAAAGGGGGCTCGCGCGCAGCACTACACAGAGCAGGCGGGTGTGGCGGCTATGGCACCCGAGGACCTACTGATTTCAGTCAATCTTGCACGAGGCAATCAGACGGCGACCATTTGGACCACTGACTTCTCTTACGACTACGTCAAGATCAATGCCGAGTACCGCACCTAGTGAGCCACATTATTCACGTGGCAGTGGGGGTGCTGATTGATGATAAGCATTGCGTACTGTTGGCCAGACGCCTTAAAGGCACGCATCTTGAGGGGTTTTGGGAGTTTCCTGGCGGTAAAGTGGAGGCTGAGGAAACCGTGAAGATGGCGCTGAACAGGGAGCTTCGCGAAGAGCTGGGCATTACAGTGGATAGAACGTCGCCACTGCTGACCATTAGCCACGACTACGGCGAAAAGCAGGTCTTGTTAGATGTGCATCGTGTTGAGGCTTGGCTCGGTGAGCCCTTTGGTGCGGAGGGTCAGCCGATTGCCTGGGTGGACGCGCGGTCACTGGGCGACTTCCAAGTCCCCGCAGCTAACGCCGAGATCATGGCGCGGGTGGCTGAACTACTCAATGCGGGCTAGCGTCTGCCTTTGCCAGCAATTCAACATGTAAGGCCTCTACCTTTTCGTGTAGCGCCTCCAAGCTCTCATTATTAGTGATCGCGGTGTCGCCGCGAGACAGTCGTGTTTCTCGGTCAAGCTGCGCGGCCATAATTTGCTTGACGAGCTGTTCGCTGTTGTCGTCACGAGACATTGTTCGTGTGAGCTGAACCGCCTCAGGGACATCAACGACCACGACGTAGTCTGCAAAGGTGCTCTGGCCCGATTCGAGCAGTAATGGCGATGAAAGCACGACGTACGCTGAGGTGGCCTCGCGCAACTGACGCGCGATTTCGTCACGAATACGGGGGTGAGTAATGCCCTCGAGTATTTTTCGCTCGCTGGGGTTATCAAAGACAATTTTCCTCAGTGCTGCGCGATCAAGACCGCCAGTGGGCAGCAAAATAGTGCGACCAAAGTGCTGCGTAATGGCCGCCAGACCCGACGTACCGGGTTCCACGACCACTCGTGCAACTTTGTCGGCGTCGACTACCGTAATGCCTAGGGTTTCTAAGTGGTCGGTGACCGCAGACTTGCCGCTGCCAATGCCGCCTGTAATACCGACAACAAACACGTCAGATACCGCCCGTTATCCAGCCGAGAAGGGCGTTGGGGTAAAGTAGGTGAATCAGTCCAGCACCGGCCAAAAAGGGCCCAAACGGCATGGGTGTCTCACGGGTCTGCTTACCGGTCAAAATAAGTGTGAGCCCCAGGGTTGCGCCAACAAGTGACGATAAAAGCACAATCGTGGGTAAGGCTGCCAGACCAAACCAGGCACCAAGTGCGGCCAGCAGCTTAAAGTCGCCGTAGCCCATGCCTTCCTTGCCCGTAACGATTTTAAAAAGCCAGTAAACACTCCAGAGACTCAAGTAACCAAAAACGGCACCAAGAAGTGCACTCTCAAGCGACGTAAAGGTACCGGTCATGTTGATTAACAAGCCAACCCAGAGGAGTGGCAGTGTGAGACTGTCCGGCAGCACCTGGTGATCAAGGTCAATTGCAGTCAGTACAATTAACACGGCGGTGAGTAGTAGCGCTCCAGCCAGTGCCGTACTGACGCCAAACGACAAACCGCAAACCACCCAAAGAAGGGCTGTGACTATCTCCACGAGCGGGTAACGTAGTGAAATAGGGGCCTCGCAGCTCGCACAACGACCGCGCAGGAGAGCATAGCTCACGACTGGAATGTTCTGCCACGCCTTGATGTTGGTGTTGCAGTGCGGACACTGCGAACCGGGATAGGCCAGTGACAAAGGCTCCTTATCTGGAGCCGGCTCATCGCGGTAATCGGCGAAGTCTTGCGCCCACTGTGCCTCCATTATTTTCGGCAGTCGGTGAATCACCACGTTCAGAAAACTCCCTACCACAAGGCCGAGAGCTGCGAGCATGAAAGAGAGCCCCGGTTGGGCGCGAATGAGTTCTTCGAGTGGGTCCATAGGGGTGAGTTTACATGACTGAGCCGAGCATGAAGATGGGTAAATACATCGCAATCATTAGCCCGCCGACTAACACCCCGAGTACCGACATGATCATAGGCTCGATGAGTGAGCTCATTGCCCCCACTGGGTTATCGACCTGCATCTCGTATTGGTCTGCCACTTTACCCAGCATTTCATCGAGCGTACCCGACTCCTCACCAATGGAGGTCATCTGAACGAGAAACATCGGGAACAGACCGGACGCTCGCGTGGCCTGAAGCAGGGACATGCCGGACGTCACGTCATTACGAATGAGTTTGATTGCGCGGGTATACACCGCGTTGCCCGACGCGCTAGCCGTGGCGTCAAGCGCCTCAACTAAAGGAACACCGGCCGCAAACGTGGTCGATAGGGTGCGCGAGTATCGCGCAATGACAGCGTCGTGAATAATCTTTCCAAATACTGGTGCTTTAAGGAGCGCGGCATCCACCTTGGCTGAGAACCCTCGGTTACTCGCACGAAGCCTCGAAAAACTCACCACTAATGCAGTGATCGCGCCGGCAATGATGACCCACCACGCTTGCACCAGTTCAGAAAGACCCACAACAAACTGGGTAAAAGCGGGCAGCTCGGAACCGAAACTTTCGAACGTGCTGGCAAATTGAGGAACGACATTAATCAACAAAATACCTGTGACGACAATGGCCACCAGAATGGTCGCGATCGGGTAGGTGAGGGCTTTTTTAATAGTGGCTTTCAGGGCCTCGGACTTTTCTTTATAAATTGCAATACGGTCGAGCATCACCTCTAAAGTCCCTGAGGTCTCACCGGCTGAGATGAGACTGCAGTAAAGTTCGTCGAACTGTTTGGGGTGTTTTTTTAACGCGATAGCGACGGGCGTGCCGCCGGACACGTCGTGCCTAATTTGCCGCACTAAGTCTTTCATGAGCGGTTTTTCGGTGCTGTCCATGACAATGTCCATCGACTGGACCATTGGCACACCCGCGCGCGTCATCGTCGCCAGCTGGCGGGTAAATACAGCAATGTCGTTCGGAATGATACTGTTACCAAAGCTGAAGAGTGGCTTGGCTTTTTTCTTCACGCGTTTGGCGTTAATGCCCTGGCGCCGCAACTGTGCTTTAGCAATCGCAACACTCGGCGCACTTATTTCGCCTTGGGTTGACCGTCCAGTTCTGTCTGAGCCTGACCAGATAAATGTGAGTTCGCTTCCTGCCATAGTCTGCTGCTTCGCTATACCTCAAGATTTACCATTCGATGACACAAGCACCTGCGCCCAGAGAGAAGGCAATTTCACTTTCTCAGTCAATGGTGACGCGACTGACTTCTTCAAGGCTAATCAGCCCTGCCGCACACTTTTTAAGCGCTGCTCGGCGAAGGTCGTAAAACCCAGCGCTCCGAACGGCAGTCTCGAGCTCGTGGACGTTAGCGCCGTTTAAAATAGCCGCGGCAATTTCGCGGGTGATCTTGACGACTTCATAAACGCCAACACGACCGCTGTGACCTTTTCGGCACTGTTTGCAGCCGACAGGCTTCATGATCGTGGAGCCCTTTAAAAGCTCGTCAGTAAACCCAAGCTCCTTAAGGGCTGTCTCGGGCACAGTCGTCTCGGGGGCCGCGCAATATCGGCAAAGTCGTCTTGCCAGCCGTTGTGCAATAATCAGCGTTAATGACGACGCAATATTGTAGGCAGGAACACCCATATTTAAGAGTCGATTGATCGTTTCCGAGGCGCTGTTCGTGTGGACTGTCGAGAGGACCAAGTGGCCCGTTTGAGCGGCTTTTATCGCGATCTCCGCCGTTTCTAAGTCGCGAATCTCACCGACCATTAAGACGTCTGGGTCTTGCCGTAAAAACGAACGCAGTACCTGTGCAAAGTCGAGGCCCACCTTTGCGTTCACGTGGACTTGGTTAATGCCCTCCATGTTAATCTCGACCGGATCTTCGGCGGTCGAGATGTTACGCTCAGGCTCATTAAGAATGTCGAGGCCCGTGTAGAGAGAGACGGTTTTGCCTGACCCCGTAGGACCCGTCACAAGAATCATGCCCTGCGGCTTGTCAAGCGCTTCAAGATACAGTGCTTTTTGCTCGGGCTCATAGCCGAGCGCATCCACCCCCATGCGAGCAGAACCTGGGTCTAGAATTCTGAGGACGATTTTCTCTCCAAACAGGGTGGGCAAAGTACTGACCCGAAAGTCGATTGATCGGTTTTTAGAGAGCTTTAACTGAATGCGTCCGTCTTGCGGCGCACGACGCTCGGAAATATCAAGCCGCGCCATGACTTTAAGTCTTGCCGCCAACCTGGGCGCTAATCCTTTAGGGGGGCGAACGACCTCCTGTAAAATCCCATCGGCTCTAACGCGCACGCGGTACTCGCGTTCGTAAGGCTCAAAGTGAATGTCCGACGCACCTTGTTTAATCGCGTCAAACAACACCTTGTTGACGAACTTTACGACCGGCGCATCGTCAGCCAGCTTTGTAAAGTCGGTCTCTTCAAGCTCTTCCTCAACTTCCAAGTCCGGAATGTAATCTTCGGCCGACGCAAAGTCGGCAATGTCACCGTCGAACACCTCATCTTGCCGAGCAATCACTTCATCGATCGTCTCTCGAAGTTGCTTGTATTCAACAACAACGGTGTCGGTCGCAATCCCCGTGGCAAATTTAAACTCGGCAAGTGCGGCCGTATTCGTCGGGTCTGCAATGGCCACAAACAACCGGTTGCCGCGCCGGTAAAGCGGAAGCGCCTTGTGCTTGCGAATCAGTGCCTGTGGAACAAGGTCAGTCGGAAGTTGTTCCTCAACGATTCGACTCAAATCAAACAGCGGCAGCCCATACTCTTCAGACACGAGGCGCGCGAGCGTGGTGCTCTCGACATGGCCCCCTTCAAGTAGCTCTTGAACAAGGGTCAACCCTTGAGTGCGCGCTTGCTCGGCAATTTCGGCGGCGCTCGCAGAACTCACCAGTTGCTCACTCACTAAGCGTTCCGTGAGGCCACTGTAAAGCACCGGTCGTGGGTCGTTTATTGCGGGTGTGTTCATGTCGCTACTGTTTGCGCTCAAGCATGAAGTCCCAAGATGGGCAATTTGATTGGCTAAGTCAACCTCAGAGGATCCCATAATTCCCTTACCTAAGCCATCTCAAGCGAGCTGAGACGCTGTTCCGACCGTCAGGTTTTGTCCGTAACGCCCCACTAGTGACAATATTTGTCACTAGTGGGGGAGCGGGCGTGCAGCAAGAACCATAATTCTCTCGCTATAAGTTCATTACGATTTTTGTCGTTACCTGCGTATGTCGCTTACTACCGCGACTCATGGAGTTTTTATCGGAACCAGTATTGAGAAAAGCTTTTCGTCCAAGAGTTGGCACTGTCTTTGCTTGATCTCTCACCAATGTGTTTGTACTTACGATGAGCGGATTTTTTTAACTGTTGAAAGGAAGAAAAAAATGAAAAAAAGGGTTCAAAAAGGATTTACGTTGATTGAGTTGATGATCGTAGTGGCAATTATTGGAATTCTTGCCGCGGTTGCGCTTCCTGCTTATCAGACCTATACACAGAAAGCCCGATTCTCTGAAGTCGTTTTGGCTACAAGTGCTGCGAAAATTGCAGTTGAGATTGGTGCT
>JABIZW010000244.1 GCA_018666295.1 Halieaceae bacterium | reverse complement strand
ACTGAGTTTCTCTGCGAATGCCGTCTCGCTAGGTGCAGATATTGATCTTGAACTGCGCGGTCGAGACATCGAACAATTGGGCCAAGCCGCCTCGATACTGACCGATATTCTCGCGGGGTATGACGGCATCTATGACTTGAGTAATAGTTACCGATCGGGGAAACGGGAGCTCGCGCTTGAAATCCTTCCCAGTGCAGAGGCGCTCGGACTAACGCAAGCCGATTTAGGCAATCAAGTTCGCGACGCGTTCTATGGGCGCGAGGCACAGCGTGTTCAGCGGGGCCGAGACGACGTTAGAGTCATGGTTCGCTTCCCTCAGGGAGACCGACGGCTTCTATCAAGCCTTGAGGACATGAGTATTCGCTTGCCTAACGGTACTGAAGTGCCGGCTTTATCCGTTGCTCAAATTACCCCCACCGTTGGGAACTCTACGATTAATCGTACGGCTGGGCAGCGAACAATTAATCTCGTTGCCTCCACTGATAGAACACGGGTTGCGCCTGAAACGCTGCTCAGTGAGTTGTTTAAGACCGACATCCCCCGCGTATTAGACGCGTTCCCCAACATTTCGATTGTCCAGGCGGGTGAGGCTGAAGAGCGCACAAGAGCTTTGAGCGGTCTCGTCAGTTCAAGTCTTGTCGCGCTTATGGTGATTTATACACTGCTGGCCGTGCCGCTTAAATCCTACCTTCAACCACTGGTCGTCATGGCGAGCATTCCGTTCGGCTTTGTCGGAGCGATCATTGGTCACGAGATCATGGGCTACGACCTCGTCTTCTTTTCGCTCCTTGGAATGATTGCGCTCGCCGGTGTGGTTATCAATTCCAGCCTCGTCTTGGTTGACTTCATAAACCGTAACCGGCGATTGCACGCCATGGGTGCGAGAGACGCGGTGATCGACTCTGGCATGTCTCGATTTAGGCCCATTTTCCTCACGTCGGTCACAACATTTATGGGCCTGTTACCGCTCATGGTCACCAGGGACTTCGACACCGCGCCTTTCGTACCACTGGCTGTGTCTTTAGGCTTTGGTGTCGTCTTTGCAACCGCGATCACACTCATACTGATACCTGCGCTGTATATGATCCTAGACGACTTTTTGTCCCTCTTTAACGACGCGGACGAAACCAGTGAAACAGTGGGCTCGACACCCGTTGAAATCACGACTTAATGCGGAATGAGTTGTTCCAAAGGAACATAGTCCAGATCGATTCCAAAGCAACGAGGCTCAGTGACCATTAGTGCGGCCTCTGACTGGTAAAAGGCAGGAGCGCCAACAGCCAAGACAGCCACTCGCTGCCCGTAGTGCAAACGTTCCGCATTAATCGGCGTGGACGTCTCTGAATCCACGATGACGATCAAGTCGGGCACCATTACAAGCGGCTGCTGGTCAATCATCGCCACTAAGTACTCATTTTTTATCGTAATCGAGCAAATCCGACTGGGATCATTAACGTCCTCCAACGACAGGCTTCCTATGTCATAACCACCCACCGTCCTTGTTCTTTTCCCAGATACTTTCCCTGAGAATACCTTGTGCACCGATCCGTAAACGGAGTCTGCGAATAAATCTGTCAAAGGGGCCAATAGATCGTCTATGGGTCCACGTCGGTCTCGGAGCAAACGCCCTAAAGCCAGCGAAAAACTGACTGTATTTGGAATGACTGATCTGCGTATTTGCGTCCCCGACATAGGGTGCTCTGCAACGGTAATCATGCCGCCCGCTGCCGCTGCATACGCACGAATATGGTGCTCATAAGTTGACGTATCGGACGTCTCAAAAATTGCAGTGTTACCCGCATAGTCCATCGCAAGCGCGGGCGTCGGTCGAACACCAGCGATCGCGTAGCTCATCATCTGAGCTTCTGGAAACGCGCGCCCCATTCCGTCTCCGTCAACAACCGGGATACCCCGTACAGCAGCTGCCATGAGTGGTATGAGTGAATTTCCGCCACCAATTTCAAAAGATGCTACCGCGGTAATCGATCGACCCATCAAACGCTCGTAAGCATCCAGCACTTTCGAGGCTTCATCGATCGATGGCAGCAACTCAAGAGACACCGTCGGTGCACCCACCCCCCCGACTGGGACAATAAAATCGTCGTCCTTCAGTGCGCTTGGGTCGATCAGCGTGACACCTCCCGTTTCCCCAAGCGTCTGCCGCGTGATGAGTGTCGGAAGGTAAGGGTCTCCGCCGCCACCCGTTGCCAAAAAGACGGCTCCTAGTGCTAGGTCATCAATATCCGATGCAAAAATTTTCATCGCGAAGGAGGCTCGTTTTGAGCGAGATCACCCACCACGGTGACACGAATCCGAGTGGTCTCAGTAGCCATGTACGGAATATCCACTTCCTCTATATTGATCGGCACCACACTCTTAGGGTCTGCGCCTGCGACTACCGCTAGTCTTTCTGCTTCGACGGTCAGCGCTTTAAGCGCCTCATCACGCGTTTGAGCACCCACAACGAAAAGGCCTTCAGCCTCACCACTGACCTGCGCGATCGAAGCACCAATAGCATTGGCCACGTCGGCATTGATCGGTCTTATAACGGGACACCCGGCGAGTTTTTCCCCTGGAATCAATGGCGCACCACCGCCCACTAAAATAACAGGAAGTGTTGCTCCACCGGGCTTCATAAGATCCACTGCAGCGCTGAGACGCTCAACGACCAAAGCATCGACTCTGTCACACACCTCTGGGGGTACGAGGTCGTTAATCGTTGCACGAGCAATCTTCATGCGCCCCTGAGACACTGCAACATCGGTTAATGTCAAAACATCACCACCGAAGCAGAGGGCCTTATTCTTGAGCTCACGCGCCACTGACTGAGGGCCACACTGATTACCGTCGCGTCCAATGAGGCTACCGCCCCCAAGGCCCATCGCAAGGACGTCAGGCATTCTGAAATT
>JABIZW010000083.1 GCA_018666295.1 Halieaceae bacterium | reverse complement strand
GCGCATCAACGCGGCGCTCTTTAACTACGACTACGACGATGTCCAAGTCAGCGTGATCAAGAGTGATGACGGTGGCATCTCTACTGACGTGGTCAACGCGGCAAGCTTTGGCACACAAGGTCTCGAACTTGACATGGCTTTTCTTGTCACCGAAAGCCTTCAGCTACGTGCTCAGTATGCGTACACCGACCGGGACTACGATGACTTCCCGGATTATCAAGGCCTGCCCATCACGCCCACACAAGGTCTAACACCCAAAAATGCGTACAACGTGATCATGGACTGGAGTCTGATCAACACAGGTTCTAACTCACTGGACCTTCAGATCTCTGCAAACCATACGGACGAGACGGTCAGCATCACGTCCGTACCCACCCTTTACGACGCTACGGGACAACCTTCGATTCCGGTGAATTTACAGCAAGCCTCGAACCAAGAGCGAACCTTGGTAAACGCACGTCTGAGTTGGAATCGCGCAATGGATAACGGTCGCAACCTCAATATCGCAGCCTGGGGCCGCAACATCACCGATGAGGAATACCGAACGTTTGGCTTTAACTTCGGTGCCGCCTTGGGCTTCGCCACGCATCAGTGGGGTAATCCAGCGACTTACGGCGTCGATATTCGCATTGACCTGTAAAGTCTGACGCTTACAAAACCCGCCCCTTCGGCGGGTTTTTTTTACCCTTAATTTAAGCTTCTACCGCATCCGCTCGAACGTTTGATCGAGCCACAAAGGAGTACCGTATGAGTAAGTCAGCAGAACTGTATCCCAAGGGTGTCGCGTTGGTTATTGGCGGCAGTGGCGGCGTTGGTCAAGCAATATGTAAAGCGCTGAGTGACAACAATGTCCCGGTTTGTCTGACGTATAACCGCAACCGCGACGGCGCGCAAACGGTGGTCGCTGACTGTGGCGGCGCCGCGAGACACATTTCCTGTGCGCAGGTTGATGTACAAAACATTGATACCCTCAGGCGCTGTGTTGAACAGGCCCTAAAAAACTACGGGCGGCTACACTCTGTATTTATTGCCACGGGTTACGACATTCCGCAGTCGCCCATCTCGGACGTGACACCCGAGTTATGGCAGCGCGTGATGCGCTCTGATGCAGAGGGGACTTTTAATGTGATTCACGCAACCTTGCCACATCTTCGCGCCGGCGGAGGTGGCAGCTACATTCACATCAGTTCAGCGGGGTTATTAAAGTACCCACCACTGGACATTCTGTCCGTCGCACCGAAGGCGGCTGTGGAAGAATTGATTAAAGGCATCGCCAAAGAAGAAGGCATTAACAACATTCGAGCGAACAGCATTGCCATCGGTGTCATTGAAACCGGGATTTTCTTACGACTCAAAGAACAAGGTGTTTTCGATGACGCGTGGATTGAGGGTGTCAAAAGCGCCCTGCCACTCAAACGATTCGGTCAACCCGAAGAAGTCGCACAAATGGCGGTTTTTTTGGCGTCAAACCGCGCCGCGTATACAACAGGTCAGTTAATCCCTGTTGATGGTGGATTTGGGGTCTAACGGCTTATCTAAGGGGCTATCAACCGCTTAAGGTAAGCGCTTTGAATCGCCCGCTTGTCAAACTTTTCAGTGGCGCCCCGCGCCAGCGGCTCTTGAGTAATGTCGACGTACTTGGGTATTTTGTAACCCGCAATACGTGACTTAAGCCCCTCGAGAATTACGTCTTCCGTGATCAAGTCGCTCGCAACTCGAACCATCATCACCAACTCCTCGCCCATCAGCTCGTCTGGAATACCGAAGACCACGCACTCTTTGACACCCTCGATCTGGTAGCAGGCCTGCTCCGTATCGCCCGGAAATATATTCTCACCGCCGCGTATGACGATGTCTTTAATGCGGCCTGTAATATAGAGATAACTGTCCGCATCCGTATAACCGACATCGCCAGTCTTCATCCACCCGTCTTGCGTGAATATCGCGGCATCTGCCTCTGGTTTATTCCAATACCCTAAAGTACAAGCCACCCCTTTCATTTCAATTTCACCCGGCTCGCCGTCCGAAAGAACGGTACCGTCAGTAGCAGTGCATCGGACGTGCATAATGGGCGACTGCACCCCCGCCGAAGTGGGTTTAGCATCAAATACCGCCCCCGCGGCTTGGCTTCCAACCGCCAGCGTCTCAGTCAAACCGTAACCACCTGATGCATAGGCCTGATCAATTTGCGCATCAATAATGCCCGGAAGGTCCGACGGCATCGCCGCACCCCCAGATGAAACGCGTTGCAAGGAAGTAATGTCGAACTCATCAAGATTAGGCTGCGTTAGCAGGTCTTTAACCAGCGAAGGAACACTGCTAAACAAAGTCACACGCTCGGACTCGATTAACCGCAAGGCTTCCTGCGCATCCCATTTGGGGATCATTACGATGCCCTGCCCCGTCACTAACGGCAGAACAAACGACCCCAAAAGGCCGGTTGCATGGAACAGCGGGACGTTCAAAAGCGCTTTTTCTTGGGTGGCACCACCGCGCAAAGCCCGAAGCCCGCCTTCCACCGTCATGGTCAGCATGCCCGTAAACATCATATTAAAAACGGCCTGCGACAGTGCCTGCTGACAGTGAACCACACCCTTCGGCGTCCCAGTACTGCCCGACGTGTAAAGAATCAGACAACGATCGCTCGGCTCTGGGATCAGCACCGCCGATGGCGGTTCATCTAAAACAGCCTCACGAAAATCAATGCCTCGCAGCGAGCCCGGTACTGCTCGATCATAGACAATTAGCCGGTTCTGGGTCTCAAGCGCCTCGCCCAAAAGGACTGCACGTTGGTCGTCACACAACAGCCACTGAGCACCGCAATCGTCGACGGCAAACGCAAGCTCAGACGCCTGCCCCCAACTATTAATCGGAACCACGGTCGCACCTGCAAGAAACGCGGCAGTAAATCCAATAAGCCACTCAGCATTATTGCGCATCGCAATCGCAAACCGGTCTCCAGGAGTCATACCTTGCGCTTGAAGGTAGGCACGCAGTGCATCTGCGCGCTCAAAAAAAGTCGAAAACCTTAGTCGAGTATCGCCGGAGACAATAAAACTCAGATCACCGTGGCCACGGGCATTTTGAATAATCTCAGTCAGCGTATTAGGCGCGTTTTTATAACCCACCATGGGGCCTCGCTCAGTTGAAACCGGACAGACCTCAAAGAAGGCGTCGTTTACGGTGAGCTCCGCAATAGTGGCTTTCATCGACACAGTTTAGATCCTCTTATTATGACGTCCAGTTTAGCCAGACCCGCGCACAGAAATCGATGTCATTTGCTTCCGCACCATAATCCATATGGGCGGACCGTAATCCGTTTGCAGGCTCCCCAGAGGTGGGCAGATCCGTGCCAGCCGTTATACTTCTGGGCGTGAAAATGAGTATTTGGACGCCCGACCATGATGATTGCTAGCGATTCACCCCGTTGTCCACTGCCCATGCCGATGGGATGGTTTCAAGTGCTGTACTCACACGAGTTAGCGATCGGCGACGCCATTCCGGTTGAGTATTTCGAACAGGAACTGGTCGTTTTCCGCACCGAGGACGGCGACGCAAAAGTCGTTGACGCATTTTGCCCCCACATGGGCGCTCACTTAGGCTACGGCATCAGAGAGCAAACCGGCAAAGGTCCGCGTATCGTGGGGGACAGCATTGAATGCCCTTTTCACGGCTGGCGGTGGAACGGCAACGGTCAGTGCACGCACATTCCATACGCGAAGAATTTACCGCCCCGGGTCGCCAAGGGCGAAGCCATTCTTGGCGCCTGGGAAGTTCGCGAGATCAATCAGCAGATTCTAGTCTGGTATCACCCCAATAAAGAGGCATCTTCCTGGGAGCCTGACATCATTCCCGAGGCCGCAGCCAACCACCCAGACTGGGGCGATATGATTATCCACACCTGGGAAATCAACACGCACATGCAGGAAATGGGCGAAAACGGCGTAGACGCCGCGCACTTCCTCTACGTCCATGGCACTGATGACGTGCCAGAGGCCGCGTATCAAACCTTCGACGGACACATTCGTGAAGGGAAATTTATTACCCGCCAACCGACACCTCGCGGCATAGTCGACGGCGCTATTGAAACAAAAAGCCAGGGTGCAGGCTTATCAATGGTGAAATTTACCGGCATATACGACACCTTGCTGCTGGCCAATGTAACCCCTATTGCCGCAGAAAAAGCGCGTGCGTCATACGCATTTATTCAACCCCGAGACACCATGGATACGCTTGGTAAAACCGTTGGACAAGCGATCATCGGCAATATCTGTCAGCAGATGTCAGAAGATCAAATCATCTGGGATCGTAAGCAGTATTTCGAACGGCCACTGCTCTGCGATGGTGATGGGCCCTTCGCCAAGTTCCGGCGCTGGTTCAGTCAGTTTTTAGTCGAGAAAACAGTCTAGCCCCGTCGACGCGCTCACGCGCCCGATCAGAACCCAAGGAGTCGCGCGTATCGGTCGCGATGGTAGCTGGACGAACCTAGCAGCTGGTTGCAGACCCTTGAGCGCTTTAAAAACAGTCCAATGTCCATCTCTTCAGTCACGCCCATACCGCCGTGGAGCTGCACCGCTTCGGATGTAACCAAGCTGAAGACGTCATTAGCCAAGGTTTTTGCGGCGCTCGCCTGCGCACTGACACTTGAGGCGGCGTCATCAAGTGCCATGAGGGCCGCAGCGACCGTACTCTCAGCAAGCTCGAGCTCGCAGTAAAGTCGCGCACAGCGATGCTGCAGGGCTTGAAAAGTTGCCAGTTTCACATCGAACTGTTCGCGCTCGTTTAGGTAACTCACCGTGCGCTCCAAGGTCTCGCGCGCACTGCCCATCATCTCGGCCGCCAAGATAATCGTGGCTTGATCGATCGCTTGTTCAAGCCCGCTGGCAACATCAACACCCTCGAGCCACTCAGTCCTGTCCGCGGGAACACCCTCGAAGGTAATAGCCGCGCAGCCGCGAAGATCCATAAAGCGCGCTGGGGTCATGCTCACGCACTCATCGTCCGTCGCCACAACGGCGACACCCAAGCCACCGGCCTCGCGTCGAGCCACACAGAAAATCAAGGAACTCATGGACGCGTCGAGCACCCGGGCTTTGGAGCCCGAGATTTGACCATTTTGCTCAGTAACCAAGACCGCCCCAGGATCAAAGAAGCGACCCTCATCGAGCGCGACTGACGCTGTAATTTCACCGGACAGCAACCTCGGGAGATAACTCTCGATTTGTCGTTTAGATGCGCAATTAAGCAAGACGTTCTGTGCCAAGGCCACACTTGAAAGCAACGGACTGGCAACTAACCGACGTCCCGCTTCTTGGCTCACGGCGCCCAGCCCCATCCAGCCAAACTGCAGGCCCTCAAACACCTCCGGCACAGTAATTCCCGTGAGACCCAGACCCACCATTTCTGACCAAAACTCACGATCGTAACTTTCCTCGACGGGCCGCTGTTGCAGTGCCCTCAAACGACTGACTGGCGACTGGTCTTCGAAAAATTGTCCCACGGTCTCTCGCAGCATGATCTGCTCTTGGTTAAGGATCATGATCGACGCTCACCAGAGGCCATACCCAAAGCGCGCTTTGCAATGATATTGAGCTGTACCTCGCTGGTCCCCCCTGCGATCGTCAGTGACTTATTAAACGCCCATTGTTTCACCATTTTTCTCACGCCCTCGGACGCCACAGACTCGTCATCCATCGACAGTCCCTCGCCACCAAGAGCGGCGAGAATCAACTCGTCTTTGACTTGCGCCTGAGAGGTGCCCAGGTACTTCATCAAGAGCGGCAGTCGCGCGTCCATCTGCCCGGCCTTCCCTTGCCTATAAATTCGCTCACCCATCTGCCTAATGCCCGTCTCGCGCATCAGGTGACTCACAATGTCACTGCGCAACTCTGGGTCGGCGAGACGCCCATCTTCGCTAACGCCCACCGCATAATGCGCAAGTTCTAAAAGCGCCATTGCCGGCTTTTCGAGCATACCCTCAAACGCGGCCATCATTTTACGTTCATGATTCAGAAGTTCTTTCGCTACTGCCCAGCCTTCATTTATCGCGCCCACGAGGTTGCGCTTCGGCACACGGACGTTGTCAAAAAATGTTTGGCAAAATTCTGAGTCTCCACTGATTAACGGAATAGGTGATGTCGAAACCCCCTCACTCGCCATGTCGATCAGTAAAAAACTGATGCCTGCTTGCTTAGGCGCCGCATCGCGCGTACGAACAAGGCAAAAGATCCAGTCCGCCTCATCCGCTTTAGTGGTCCAGATCTTCGTTCCATTCACCAAAAAGTGATCGCCACAATCCTCAGCCTTTGTTTTAAGGTTGGCCAGATCGGAACCTGCAGACGGTTCTGAGTAACCCTGCGCCCAGCGAATTTCACCTCGGCATATGGCGCCTAAATGCTCGCGTTTCTGATCTTCACTGCCGTAAACGAGGAGCGCAGGCCCAAGCATCCATAAGCCTTGGCAGTACAAAGGCGGGCGACACCCTAATCGAGACATCTCCTGCTTTAGTATTTTTTCCTGCTCAGCATCAAGACCTGCACCACCATAAGCCACAGGCCAGTCCGGCGCGGTATAGCCCTTGTCACGACAGGCTTCAAACCAGCTGCGCGCTTCATCGCTGGGAAAGACGCGTCGCCGACCACCCCAGATTTGCTCTTCACGAACAATCGGCTGACGCTGCGACGCTGGGCAATGTCGATCTAACCATTCGGCGACTTCAGCTCTAAATACGGACAACGCGTCTTCGGTCAAGCGGTACTCCTGAGGAAAATCTTTTCATTGGTAGACCCGGTCCATGCTCAGTCCCAACCGTCTCCATGTCATCGTCCTTTTTGTCTACGGAAACCGGGTCTGGCATTTTGACCGGTGCTCGTATTTCACCTAGTTTAACGTCATGAAACGTCGCTATTACAAATGTGGCGTCGCTTAGACAAAGGAGAATGAACGTGGCTACAGCAGCAGAGTACGGTCTTGGACCTAATACCTACCCGCGAGGTTGGTTTATTGTGGCTGAAAGTCGCGAAATCGACGAGCGCCCCATCGGCGTCACTTTCTTTGGCCGTGACTTTGCATTGTATCGAGGCGAGAGCGGTAATCCGGTGATGTTGGATGCCTACTGCAAACACATGGGGACTCACCTGGCGAAAAATACGAGCGCGATGCTGATCGTTGCCGATGTGGGCGGCAAACACGTGGAGGGCGATTCGATTCGCTGCCCTTATCACGGCTGGCGCTATAACTCAGAGGGCCATGTTGACGACATTCCCTACCACGACGGTCCCTGCCCTAAGTCTGCATCAATTCGATCCTATCCCGTCGTGGATAATATGGGTTGCATCATGATGTGGTTTGACGAGCAAGGCGCCGAGCCCGACTACCCACCACCCTACCTGCAACAGTGGGACGAGGGCGGCTGGGTTCATTGGGATCTCGATCACCTACCGGAGCTTGAGATTCACCCTCAGGAAGTCCTCGATAACATGTGTGATAACCGACATCTTGGCCCGACCCACGGGGCGCCCTGCGAATATTTTGAAAATGAAATGCAGGATCACGTGTTGATTCAGCGACAGGGCGGCGCGATGACGCTCTACGGTGGCGCCATGCTCTACACCACCACCTGGTACACCGGCCCGGGTGTCCTTCTCTCTAAGCAAGTATGGGGCGATGCCACCCAGTTTGAGATGATTGCCAACACGCCCGTCGCTGACGGAAAGATTAAAGCCTGGCACGGGTGCCTTGTGAAGTCCGCCACAGGGACTGTAACCGCCGAAGACAAAGAGATGGCGAGAACAATTCAGGCCGGCGCGCTTGAGGCGTTCTCGAAAGATTTCGAAATTTGGCAGCATAAATCGCCGGCACTCAAACCGATGGCCATGAAAACTGAGGGGCCTTTTCTAAAAGGTCGGAAGTGGTACAGCCAATTTTACGCTGCGCGTGAGGATGTCTCGTCGACCCAAGCGTTGGTGAACGGCGTTTATCACGTTCCGGGTGTTCAAACACCCCAACAGCGAGACCACGCCATTGATGACGGTTTACCGATATAACATGGCGGGTAGGCGGTCATTACGCGCGTCTTTTTAGTCAGGATTAGAGTGACGATACACCGTCTTGAACAGAATGCCGTATAATCAAGTCCGCAAAAAGTTGAGCACTCCAACGCGACCTTCCCACTTTTGTAGAGAGATAAAATGAGCGAAAGCGCCTCAAGTAGCTCCTCGTTTTCTGTCAAGAAACTCCTAACGCCGGTCATCATTATTGGACTGTCGCTCGCTATCTTTACGTTACTGATTAACAACAAACCTGAAATCATCACCTCGGTCAAAGAACCGGTACCTGTGGCAGTCCGTGCTCTTGAAATTAAGCCCGAGTCACTGACGCTCAAGGTGAGGTCAGAGGGTAATGTTCAGCCACGGGTGGAGACGAATCTTGTGGCTCAAGTCGCGGGTGAAGTCCTCTGGGTTGCACCTAGCCTCCTCAGTGGTGGCGAATTTTCCGACGGCGATACGTTGATTACCCTCGACCCCCGAGACTATGAAATTGCGTTGGCACGAGCACGTGCAAGTCTCGCCCGGGCTCATGCCGAACTCGATTTTGCAAAAGAAGAACAAGGCCGAGTGCGCGCACTTTATGCCCAAGAGCTGACAAGCATCGCGCAAGTCCAGGTCGCAGAACGTGCTTTTTTAGTGGCAAGGTCAGTAAAAGACGACGCAGACGCAGCCGTCTCTCGCGCTCAAGTCGACCTCGAAAGAACTGTCTTACAGGCGCCGTTTAATGGTCGAGTTCGTCGTGAGACCGTTGATGCCGGTCAGTTTCTTCAAAAAGGTGGATTGATCGCTACGCTTTATGACACGCAGCGACTCGAAGTTCGTCTGCCGCTAGCCGACGCACAGCTGGCATACCTCGACACCGAATTTGCCAACACCGGTATTGCATCAGCCGATCCTATACCGGTCACACTGACGGCTAACTTCGGCGGCCGCCAACAGTCTTGGACCGCTCAATTGAAGCGGAGTGAGGGCGATATTTCGACGGCAAGTCGTTTTCTTTATGTCATTGCCGAGGTCTCGCAAAGTACTAACGAGAACGGCGTGCGGCTGCCCGTAGGACTGTTTGTTAACGCAACGATCCAAGGACGTACCGTGGATGATCTCGTTTCTATTCCTCGAACCGCGCTCAGATCGGGAAACAGCGTGATGGTGATCGATGAAAATAATCGCCTGCAGTTTCGTAAAGTTCAGATTTTCAGGCTTTCTGAGACGCATGCCCTGATATCGGGGGGTCTCAACACTGGCGAGAAAATCAGCATCTCTGCGCTG
>JABIZW010000286.1 GCA_018666295.1 Halieaceae bacterium | reverse complement strand
TACCATGGTTGAGCGACGTGCCTCCGAGCTGCAGATTGGGCACTTGATACAGGGACGCGAAGACAAACTGACTGCACTGATAAGGCTTTTAGACACCCTAGAGATCGACATGAGTCGAGTCGCCTATATCGGTGATGACCTACCTGACCTCGATGCCATAAAAGCCGCAGGGCTAGGGGCTTGCCCAGCCGATGCAGCGCGAGAAGTATTGGCGGCCTCTGACTGGGTATCGGCGCTTTCGGGAGGCACGGGATGTGTTCGTGACCTCTGTGACTATCTACTGGACTGCACCGCGTCATGAAGTGGAGTCTCACGTTTGCAGGTATAGGGGTAATCGCACTGCTCATCGTGTTTTCCCGTGTTGAAAGTCAAGCACCGGTGCGCGCCGCGGCCGACCAGCTTGTAGAAATAGAAATTCAGCAGCTGGAGCTGACCCGCTTTGGTGCCTCAGGTGTAAAGCTTGAGCAGAGCACAGCAGCTCATGCCGTGAAGTACGAGGGCGCGCCTGAAACTCTCTTAAGGGAACTCTGGGTCGAACACGAAGACAAGCAAGGCGGACACTGGACACTCTTCGCTCCGACAGGCTCGTCACAGGCGTCAAACGATGCAATGACGCTGTCAGGAGGTGTAACGATCTTGCGTGGAGAAGCCCTCAGATTGGAGACCCAAGAAGTTAAACTGGACGCATTAACCAACATGGCCGTATCTGATACTAAGACACGCCTGGTGAGCAGTAGAGGTGAAACAACAGCCGCTGGTTTGATCATCGACCTGAATGCAGGTACCGCACAGCTTGCAGGCAATGTGGCCTCTCAATATCGACAGGATAAGACCCAATGATGTGCTCACGCTCTCAGATTCGAGTTCTAATCTTAGTCAGCGCTAGTCTAGGTTGGGTTCAGTCGAGCTTCAGTGTCGATACTGACAAACCCATTGAGATAACGGCCGACAGTGCTATTCGCGAGGAGCCATCAGGCGAAACCACGTATCGCGGTGATGTTGTATTAACGCAAGGCACGTTAAACATTAAAGCGGACAGCCTCGTTTTTACTTTTGATGAGAACAAGGCAACGCTCATAACGGCGCGTGGAAACCCCGCAACGATGACACAACAACCAGACGGCAGCTCTGGACCCATCGACGCTCGTGCACAAACAATCGAATACCATGAAGCGACCGACCGTATTCGCCTCATTGGCGGCGCCAGAATCTTACAGGACGGCGCGGTCATCGAGGGGAGCACCATCGAGTATCTCGTCACGACGCAGAGGGTCATGGCCGCGGGCTCACCGGACAAAGAGCTGCCTCAGCGTGTCAAGGTCACGATTCCGCCCAACGCACTGCGCGAGGGTAATTAGTGTGAGTAATGTCTTGTCTGCAACGGGATTGGTTAAAGCGTACAAAGGCCGCCGCGTGGTAGACGGAATGTCGATGAACGTTAATGCCGGTGAAATCGTTGGTCTGCTCGGCCCGAACGGGGCAGGGAAGACCACGTGCTTCTACCTTATGGTGGGCTTGGTGACCAGCGACGAGGGATCCATTAGCCTTGCGGGTAACGACGTGACTCACCTTCCCATTCATTTACGAGCCCGTCAGGGATTGGGGTACCTCCCGCAAGAGGCCTCCATTTTTCGGAGGATGTCAGTCCAAGATAATATTTTAGCCATCCTTGAAACCCGCGCCGATTTATCACCCCATGAGCAGCAGCTTCAATGCGATGAATTAATGCGCGAATTTCACATTACGCAACTCAAAGACTCACTGGGCCAAAGCCTGTCGGGCGGCGAGCGCAGACGCGTGGAAATAGCCAGGGCCTTGGCGACAGAGCCAAAAGTCATATTACTTGATGAACCCTTTGCAGGCGTTGATCCCATTTCCATTTCGGACATTAAAGCCATCATCAACCATCTTAAAGAACGCGGTCTAGGCGTGCTCATCACCGACCATAACGTAAGAGAGACGCTTGATATTTGCGAGCGTGCCTACATTGTCAGCGAAGGTCAGGTTATCGCGGATGGGGATGCGCAAAGTATTTTAGACAATACGAAAGTACGGAACGTTTATCTGGGCAAAGATTTCCGTCTCTAAACGCTCACCGGTCAAGCAAAATCTTTGCCAACCTGTTTGCCTTAGCGGAATCTAAAGCGCTAAACTGGCCCTCCATTAGGTGCTTTACGAGAGTTATGAAGCAAGCGCTGCAGTTAAAGCTTGGACAACAACTTACGCTGACGCCTCAGCTACAGCAGGCTATCAAGCTTCTTCAACTCAGTACCCTAGACCTCCAGCAAACCATCACTGAGACACTCGAGAGCAACCCCCTCTTAGATGAGGAGGACACGCTGGTTGATCAAGTCGATAGCGCGTTAAAAGAAAGTGTGGATTTCTCCGAAACCGTCAGTGAAGAAATCTCGGGCACCGAGCTGCAAGTGGATGCGGCTTGGGAGGATGTCATGCCCTCTGCGGCCCCCTCGTCGCCGAGTCAATCCATGGGCGACAGCGACATGAATTTCGCCGAGCGCGATTCACTGCCTGAAACATTGCAATCGCATCTTTTGTGGCAACTCAACCTTACCCGCTTTTCCGCCGCTGATCACACCATCGCATTAGCCTTTATCGACGCTGTTGACGTTGACGGTCGATTGACCCAGACACCGGAGCAAATTCATCTAGGCCTTGCCAGCGATGATTTAGAGCTCGACGAGATCATGGCTGTTTTGCACAGACTTCAGCACTTTGAACCGACAGGCGTTTTTGCCGCCGATTTGCGCGAGTGTCTTCTCATCCAGCTCAGGCAAATGGCTGTGGAGACGCCTCATCGGGAAACAGCAGGCTTACTGGTGAG
>JABIZW010000125.1 GCA_018666295.1 Halieaceae bacterium | reverse complement strand
TTTACCCTCGATCAGTTTGACCAAATTACCGCCCAGATCGAGCAAAGTGATGTCTCACCACTGGAAAAATTAGGAAAGGTCTGTACAGCCATTTTTGAATTACAAAATTCGGATCAAGGTCCCTTGATCAGGTATAATTCCATCACGGCACTGCCACCAAAACTGCGTCGTGCAGTGCTGCAAAGAACCGAAGATACTCACGACAAATTGGGACAACTCATGGCGTTAGGAGTCTCCGAAGGGTCCATTGGTGCTCAAAACGTATTGGTAGCTCGTCACTTACTGGTCAGCGCCATCAACGCCGCTGTCGATATCGATCAGTGGCGTAAGCTCGACAGCGCGACATCTGCGGCACATGATTTTTTTGATGTCTTTTTCTTTGGTCTCCAGCCCAGATAAAGATCCGAGGTTCAGATGAATTCTAATGAAATTCCGAGGCTCACATTTGCTGAGGTCCTTGACGTTGTTACACCTGAGCGTGTGGGTGACTATTGGTTTATTGGCGATAGTCTAAAGCCGCAGTTTCGTCTGTTTGGTGGTCAGGTCGTTGCACAGTGTCTCTTAGCCGCTTATGAGACGGTCGAGGATCATTTTACGGCCCACTCGATGCATTGCTACTTTTTGCGGGCCGGCGATGCCAGCGTCCCGATTGAACTCGAGGTGGACCCGATTAGAAATGGGCGTTCATTTTGCACACGCCGCGTCGTCGCGCGTCAGCGTGGGGAAGCCATTTTCAACACGTCAATCAGCTACCATGTTGAAG
Organism: Halieaceae bacterium; assembly: GCA_018666295.1. Taxonomy (GTDB): domain Bacteria; phylum Pseudomonadota; class Gammaproteobacteria; order Pseudomonadales; family Halieaceae; genus Luminiphilus. Next base: position 1,476 of record JABIZW010000125.1, on the reverse strand, counting down.
AGGAAGGGATGTCGCACTCGCTGGACATGCCCGAGGTGATTTCGCCTGAAGAAGCGATGCGGTTGAATGCTGAACGAGACGGCCTACTGCCGCACTCACTGCTCGACCTTTTTGGCGTCGAGCGCGAGCGCATAACAGAACGACTACCGGAGGCACAAGAGCCCGTGAGTCAATCGTGGTACCGCGTCATTGGTCCTTTTGAAGGATGCCTTCGAACCCAGCAGGCGGCGCTCGCGATGATTTCTGACTTTTCGCTGTACAGCACCGCGTTTTCCGCATTTCCCTACGAACGACCTGAAAAAGTATTCGTTGGCGCCAGTCTCGATCATGCCATCTGGTTCCACGATATTCCGAAAATGGACGAATGGGTGCTCTATGACACTTACAGCCCGTGGTCAGGTGGTGCGCGAGGTTACAACCGAGGTTCTCTGTGGAGCAGAGACGGAAAACTCATTGCCTCGACAGCACAAGAGGGACTCATGCGAATTCGGCGCGATCGCTAGTTAACGCGTGTCTCCATCTGCTCCCCAATATTAACCAGCGTCAACTCACCCTCGTCAAGGGAGAGTTCATGGAAAGACGCGTTGGCCGGATAAACCTGGAGAACGTCCGATCGATCCAGAATGTCAGCAATTACTGCATTGATGACCAAAAAATGGCAAAAGATGACGGTTGGGCCCGTGCATTCTTTGAGGCCAGACAATATCTCTGATCGCCATTCCCAAAGGTCATCAGATTGCTCACTCCACGTTTGCTTCATAAAACCCTGAAGCCACACTTTGCGTTCGCTCAGCGGGACTGGTGAACGCACTTCGGAAAACCGGCTATCAATTTTCACAACTCGCGAGTCGAGCTTATCCGCCAATGCTTGCGCCGTTTCCTGAGCGCGCTGCAGCGGACTTGAAATCAGACTGACATTCGGCGGCACCCGATGCGACAGCGTTTCAGCTGTCGCCTCTGCCTGCTGCTGACCGAGGGCCGACAAACCTGGATCTGGGTCTTTTTCCCAACTTGCGGCTGCCTCACCGTGCCTTACTATCCACAATGTTGTCATCGGTAGGTCACCAGTCGCTCACCGCGCTGAGCGCTCATGAGTTGTAAGTGCGATACGTCATTGAACGTCGACAGTGAACACTTACGAGCATTAAAAATAAGACGCGTGATCGAACAATTAAAGACGGGCTCATAAAACTCATACACGCGATCTGCAGACAAACCGAGTACATGGCCGACGAGCGTCGCGATCGTCCCACCGGAGGTAAAGATCGCTGACGTCGAACCTGACTCGGCTGACGCGCGCGCTGACTCGAATGCACTGACGACACCCGCGCTGTACTCCTGCCAACTCTGAATACCCGCGACCTGACAGTTGGGACTGACCCAATAATTAAAAACGGTCTCGATGATTTTCTGTAATGACTTACTGTCTTTGTTCATATCCGCCATGAGCGCTGCAAATCGAGGGTCTTGCTCATA
>JABIZW010000285.1 GCA_018666295.1 Halieaceae bacterium | reverse complement strand
GGCTCAGCAGATCGTCAAGTTGCGCACGATTGACGGTCATGCCTGCATTTTTAATGCCGACGCCGTGCGCTTTGAGTGCTGAAATAGCCTCATGAATCACTGCGCCGTTACTGGAAAATCGCTTTGTTGCTGAGAGGTCGATTTCAACAAGTTGAATATCGAGCGGCAGCGTGACAAACCGCGCCAGAATTTCGGTAAACGCCACCTGAGCCATCTCGTCGCCATGCAAAACAACCAGTGGATTTTCGACCTTGATTTTTGTGCTCAACGTGGACCTCTCTACCGCAATGTCGGTAGGAAATTACCGACATTTTTCAGGCGGGGAGGTTACCGAATTAGCCTCAAAAACCCTAGGTTACTTTTGCACAACTGACGTTGTCGGTAGCCGATAGCCGGTTTGTCCAAGACTCGCTTAGAGAGGCTCTTCTAACAAATCCCCAAAGAAAATACCGTTGACCAGAAGCCGTTGCGTACCCCACCAAAATGCCCTGAACGTTGGACTGTCTAGAGAGAGTACAACTGCACCCTCACCGCGTTGATCCACAACCAGCCCTGCCGAATTTGCAACAACGTCTTGGTTCTCGCGCGACATGTAACCTGAGAGCAGCGGTGCCGTGGTGTATGCAAGTGGGGTCGAGTAGGGGTTGGCGGAGTGGTTCATGAAGCGATTCGACGTTCTAAACACCGGCAACTGCGACGACGCGTAGCCGAAACCGAGCGGGTGGGTCACGTCCAATTCGCCCTGTAAAATAGCACCCCGGACGAGGGTGAACGCGTATTCGTCAGAGGCAGTACCGAAGGGCTTTCGTTTTGGAAGGGACAGCTCATCCGCTGTTGCGTTGGCGCCGTCCTTGACCGTATCTTGCCCAGCGGTTTTAGCTGTTTGTGCGCTTGTTGTTCGCCAAGTGACGTTGGTCAGACCCTGATCAGCGGCCCAGGCAACGGTGGATGCGCCTTGCGCCCAAAGCACGCCACCTTGATTTACAAACGTTTTGAGTTTTTGCGTCATGCTCGATGCGCGAAGTGGTGACGCCATAATCACATGGCTGTAGTCACCAAGGCTCACTCGACTTAACCGATGGCTGTCCACCATGGTGACTGGCATGCCGACGCGTGTGTCTAACAAGTGCCATATTTCACCGATGTTGTACGCTGAGGTGTCGGGCCCTGTCACCAACAGTACCTTGGGCAGCGAGAGGACAGTGAAAGCGCGACTTCCCAAGTCGATGCCCTCGGGCGTGTAGCTGCTGGTGGCTGCGTACACAGCGATACCTTCGGCCTTGGCGCGCCTTAAGCGATTGATGACTGCATCAGAAACACGCTCCTGAAGCTCAGGCGCAACGAACAGCGTCCCGTGTGCAAAGTTCACCGCACCTTCTTTCGCGGTGAGTGCGGTGAATGTCGCTTCGGCAACCCGAACGTTGGCGCCGATCTCAAGTAAGTCGTAGAGAAGGGCGGGGCTTGCTGAATCACGCCAGTCGATTAAATAACCGACCGCAGACGGTGCCAAATCAGTCGTTTGATCCAAGTCGCGCTCAGCCCAGGGCTCAGTCGCTGCACGTCGCACGGCAGACCGCGTGTGTGCGAGGTTAAACGCCCAGGGCAGTGTCCAGGTCGAGACGTCATAGAATACGTTCTCTTCAAATTCTAACTGCGCTCGCCACAGTGTCTCGAGATAGGTCGACTGAGGTTGATCAAGTGGAATTGCAACCGTTTCGCCCGCACGGTAAGTGTGACCGTCCACTGTCATGTCAGAGGCGAGCGCTTCAACGGCGATCTGGTGTCCCTTGAGCACCCGCACAAACTCCGCGAGTCGAGTCGGGTCACCCGTTGCGCTGGCGAGGTAGTGCCCGCGTTGTTTCTTTTGATCCGTGTAAAAGTTTCGCTGGTAACTCAATAGCTCATCCTTAAGAGCTGATGTTGCCTTAAGGGACGAAAGCGATGCTCGGAACTGATTTGAAATACTCAGCTCAAAGGTCAGCTTACCGTTCACCGTATCTTGGACCGCGCCCCGAGACGAGGGTTGCTCGAACAAAATACCCACGGTCCCAAATAAATCAGGGTAGGTTGAACCCTTGCCCATGAAGAAGTCGTCATAGCCTTCCTCAGTGAAAAAACGAACGCCCTCAGCGTCAAAGGCTTCTGCGTGATACTGCCCAATTTTTGCGGTGAGTATCTGGTTGATCGCTGGCGTTAACGGGTTGGTTCGCTCGGGCTTACCGGGCATAAAGAAGAAGTTGCTGTTACTTCCTTGCTCATGGAAGTCGAGTTGCACATTGGGTTTCCACTCGTGAAAGAGCGCAAGTCTTCCTCGGCTCTCTGGGTGCTGGTGGGGCAGCCAGTCTCGGTTGAGGTCAAACCAGTAGTAGTTTGTTCGGCCGTTTGGGACGGCCTCGGCATGCTCGCGATCGCGCCCGTCGAGACTGGGGTTTAACCCTCGGTGGCCATTGGTCCAATAAGCGAATCGGTCTAAACCATCGGGGTTCAGCATGGGGTTAAAAATAATAACCACGTCATTAAGTTGTGCCAGCAGCGCTTCGTCTTGAGCGGCATTAAGATAGTAGGCGACCAGTGGTGTGGCGTTGGCACCGCTGGGCTCGTTGCCGTGGATGCTGTACATCATGTGGAGCACGGCGGGTTGGTCTTTAAGCGATACCTTAGTGTCTGGGTCGATAATCGATGCACGTGCGGCTTTTATCTGGGCCAGGCGAGCCAGGTTCTCCGGCGTCGATATCGCGTAGCTGACTAACGGCCGCCCCCCGTAGGTCCTCGCGTGCTCGCCCAAGGCCAGCATTCGGGGTGACGCCTCTGCCAGCGCCTCAAGGTAGTTCACTATCTCGTAGTGATACCAGTGCCTTTCGCCGACCTTGACCCCCGTAATTTGCTCGGGTGTCGGCAGCGCCGTATTCAGGCTCGGTGTCTCAGCGAGCACGTCATCCAGGGAGAGGCTCGCAGCCTGAACCGCTGAGGCGTAAAGGAGTGCAAGAACGAGGAATAAAGGTTTCATGGTCGGACCTATTGCGTCAGTTTTCGGATAATAGCGGTACGGACTCAGAGAGCTCAATTTCTCGCTTCTCTGATGTACAGGTAGGCGTTACTCTCACTGTCAGCACAAAAGAATAACAGCGTCTCAGGAATTGTGGATGTCAAAAAGTAACGGAGTCAGTGTTGGACGAAAAATAGCTTACGGCATCGGGTCCGTGGCGTTTGGCGTCAAAAATAACGGCTTCGATTATTTCTTTCTGATCTTTTACAGTCAGGTCATGGGTGTCAGCGCCTATCTCGTCAGCCTCGCGATCATGATTGCGCTGATAGTCGATGCGCTCAGCGATCCACTCATTGGCTATCTGTCTGACAATACGCGATCTCGGTGGGGTCGGCGCCACCCGTTTATGTACGCCGCCGCCGTTCCTGCGGCCGTCGCATACTACTTTGTTTGGAATCCACCCGCCGGTTTGGAAGGCGACGCACTTTTTCCTTATATCGTCACCATCGCGGTTTTAGTGCGGACCTTGATCACAGTCTATGAGATTCCAAGTTCGTCACTCGTTGCTGAAATGACCGACGACTATGATGAGCGAACCAACATGCTGAGCTATCGCTACTTCTTTGGTTGGACAGGCGGCACTTTGATGGGCGCGTTCGCAACGATTTTTGTTTTGGTGCCCACGGCGTCAATCAGTAACGGCATGTTCAATGTAGAGGGTCACGGCCAGGTGGGTACTATCGCTGCTACCGTCATCTTTCTCGCCATTATGGCGTCTGCACTGGGAACGCATAAGATGATTCCTGAGCTGAAACAGCCGCCGCCCCCTCGCGCATTCAGCCTCAGACTTATTTACCGGGAGGTCTTCGAGACGCTGGCGAGCAAGTCGTTCCTCGCGCTATTTCTGGCCGCCCTATTTGGCGCTATTGCTACAGGCGTTGCCGCAACGCTTAGCTACTACTTTTCAACGTTTTTTTGGGGCTTTTCCACCGAACAGATCGGTCTGATCTCGCTCAGCGTTGTGATTTCCGCCATGTTAGCGTTCATGATCTCACCTGCTATTTCGCGACGACTCGGTAAGAAGCGTGGTGCTATTACTGTGGGTTTGCTGGCATTTACCGTCTCACCAGCGCCTATTCTTCTGCGCTTGACGGGACTCATGCCGGACAACTCTGATCCGATGCTGTTTCCGCTGATCTTAATGATCACAGTGGTCGATGTCGCACTGATCATCAGTTACCAAACCCTCTCTACAGCAATGATTGCAGACCTTGTAGAAGAGGCTGAGATCAAAACAAAGCGTCGCAATGAGGGCGTGTTTTTTGCGTCGGTGACGTTTGTCCGCAAGGTGACTCAAGGGATTGGTGCGGCGGTTGCCGGTGTCCTCCTGACGGTGAGTCAGTTTCCTGTGGGAGTGGCGCCGTCGGACGTGCCCGACACAGTCTTAGCTGATTTTGGTTGGCTGTACGTCCCCGTTATTTTCACGCTCTGGATGTTGATGATTGCGTGCCTGTCCCTCTACTCGGTTGACAGGGCAAAGCATGAAGCTAATTTGGCAACGCTTGCGGGTGATACAGAGCGCTGAGCCGGCAAAGGCGCCTTGGGCTGCCCATAGGCGGAGCCGGCGTTGTGCCACCGCTGGGAGTGCATGTCATCACTGTTCTTCTGTGTAGGAGAAATAGGCAAAATCGGCAGTGGCAGCCTGTCCGGACAGATCGTGGGCGGCCAGTCCCACAAAGGTTCCGGTAAATTGTTCGCCCGATACCCGCCCCGCTTGATCCGTTAAACAGGTCATATCCAAGCGTATCGGCAGTTTTATCCACTGCGCCTCGTTGGTTTCCTTGTAAAAGACCTCAGCGTATGACGCTTTAATTTCACAGCGCAAAAAGGTCGTCTCTGTGGTGAGCGAAATGCATTCAGAGCCCAGCGGGTAGTCATTGAGCAAGTGCTCATCCGCAAGGCAGCTGACCACGCTGAGTACTCGTCCTACGTCCGGGTCATGGGTGACATGTACGTAATGAAATTTTGTGGAGTTGTAGTAAATCATGAGCCCAGCGAGCGACTGAAAATGGCGAGGCGTAAATTCAAGACAAGTCTCTACGGCACAGTTCCAGTCGGTCATTCGGGTCGCGATCAGCGATTGTTTGAATACACTGCCGGGTGATTCACGACCCGTTATTCGCAGAAACCCGGGTCTTGCTGTTAACGAACACCAACTGTTTGACTCGCTGTCGCGGAGCCACTGGTAGTTATTGGACAGTGTTTGAGTATCAAAAGCGTCGCGGAACGCGCGTGCCCGAGCGGGTGCAGCAGTTTGCTCATTTGCATTTGGAAAACACAGTGGCGGGCGTGTTTCACCATTGGGTTGTCTAATCCATTGATCGTCGGTGATCACCACGTTTGCCAAGCCTGACTCGCGTCCCATGGGACTGTGTTGGAGTGCGTTTGTTCGGCGACTGCACAAAAAGGACATGGCGTAATCGTCATCGCCCAGGTGAACCAGTGAACCGTGGCCACTGCGCTGCAGTGGCCACTGGGTGTGGGCGCGTGACGTCATAACGGGACCCTGAGGATCGAACACATAGGGTCCATCAATCGATCGACTGCGCGCTACAGAAATTGCATGGCCGTATCCTGTGCCGCCCTCAGCGACAATAAGGTAGTAGTAATCGCCAAGCCGATAGAGGTGTGGCCCCTCGACGAGACCGATGTCACTGCCCTGTGAAATCAGTGTCGGCTCCCCCTTTAGTTGCAGGTCAGACCTGTCGAGTTCCTGAAGCACGATGCCGTGGAAAGGCGTGCGATCGGGTCGATGGTCCCAGATCATATTCAGCCACCAGCTTCGACCGTCCGTGTCATGAAAAATGGAGGGATCGAAACCGGAGGAGTTGATGTGTACGGGATCACTCCAGGGACCCGTGATGTGGGGCGACGTGGTCACGTAGTTGTGAGTGTCTTTAAAATGACCGTCGAAGCGTTTTACCACGGTGTAGGCCAGGTAAAAGAGCCCACTGGAAAAGCTCAGGCAAGGTGCCCAAACGCCACAGGAATCAGGTACACCGACGATATCGAGCAGGCGCTTTTCATCGAGTGGTCGCGCGACAAGCGCCCACTCGGTGAGGTCGTTGGATCGATGCACCTGAATCCCCGGAAACCACTCAAAGGTGGAGGTCGCCATGTAGTAGACGTCCTCGGCCTTGACGAGTGATGGG
>JABIZW010000139.1 GCA_018666295.1 Halieaceae bacterium | reverse complement strand
CTCGATAAGATCTTGGAAAAGGTTGGAGAGGAGGCCATTGAAGTCATTTTAGCCGCCAAAACGCTTGATTCGTCAGGCGGCAGCAATCAGGCAGTGATCAGCGAAGTCGCGGACCTCGTATTTCACTCGATGGTAATGCTGAATAGGCTGGGTATCAGTCATAATGAAGTATTAGACGCTTTGGCGTTACGTCAAGGCATGTCGGGTCTTGAAGAGAAGGCGTCACGCAACCACTCGTCGGGCAAAAACGCACACAACGATTACACACGGTGAACTACTATGGGATTTAGCGGCATTGGAATCTGGCAATTACTGATCGTTCTCGCCATCGTCGTCTTGATTTTCGGCACTAAGCGCCTCCCCGGTGCCGCCCGAGACCTCGGCAGCGCGATTACTCACTTTCGCGAAGGCATTAAACGCAACGACGACGAAGCGCCCAAAATCGACGACTCAAAGGAAGAAAGCGACAAATAACGTCGCGCTATAGATGTTAGATATCGGTTTCGCTGAACTTTTAGTTGTCAGTGCCATTGCGTTGTTCGTGGTAGGCCCTGAGCGGCTTCCCAGTGCCCTAAGGTCCCTGTCTCTGTGGGTGGGCCGTGTGCGTCGTGGATTTGAAGAAATTAAAGCCGACGTCAGTCGAGAAATGCACAACGAAGAGGTCATGCGTGCGCTCAAAGAGAGTCGAGATGAAGTACAAGACATCGCAGACGTCAGTAGCGCCTTGTCGATAGAGCCGCCCACGGCCACCGACACGACCACCGACGCGACCACCGACGCGGCCACCGATAGTGAGACTGTATCGGACAAGGGAGCCTAGCCCCTGTGACTGCTGACGACCCGATGCCACTCGTCGCACATCTGCGGGAGCTCAGAGACCGGTTCCGTAACGCAATTATCGCAGTCTTTGTCGCTTTTTTAGGTCTTTTCCCATTTGCAAATCAGTTGTACACCTACGTGTCGGAGCCCTTGAGAACACTGCTTCCTGAAGGCTCTTCAATGATCGCGACCGAGGTCACTTCACCCTTCCTAACCCCTTTCAAACTGTCTTTAGTGCTCGCAGTCTTTGTCGCCATGCCCGTTATCCTGAGTCAGATTTGGGGCTTTATCGCACCAGGCCTTTACAAAGCGGAGAAGCGAATTGCCGTACCTTTACTCGCCTCGAGTGTGGTGTTGTTTTATGCGGGCGTGGCGTTTGCCTATTACGTGGTTTTCCCTTTGTTGTTTGGGTTTTTCACAACAGTGGGGCCGGGCGATATTTCGGTAATGACGGACATTAATCGTTACCTAGACTTTGTGCTCAAATTATTTTTTGCATTTGGCTTGGCATTTGAGGTCCCTGTTGCCGCCGTCATTCTTATTCTGACGGGCGTAGTGAGTGCCGATCAGCTCGCCAATAATCGTGCCTATGTCATTGTGGGCTGTTTCGTCATGGGCATGTTGCTCACGCCACCCGATGTGATATCACAGACACTGCTCGCACTGCCTATGTGGCTGCTGTTTGAAGTTGGATTAATCATGGGTCGTTTTTTGTCAAAGAGTGGACCGACTGATGAGTGAGCACGAGAAAAGCCCAACCGATTCGAAGAGCGCCGGGAAGACGAAATCGCTGAAGCCTCTGCGCGAGCTTCTTGGCTTTCTATGGCCTCACAAAATGCGACTCATTTACGCGAGTGCAGCGCTTATCTTTACCGCGATGACGCAGCTTTCACTCGGCTATGGTATTCAAATACTGATCGATCAAGGCTTTTCCAATCAGAGCCAAGAAGGCCTCAGGCGTGCGGTATTGTTTATGGTCGCCGTTGGCTTTGCCATGGCCTGCGGCTCATTTATTCGCTTCTACTTGGTGTCTTGGCTTGGTGAGCGAGTGAGTGCAGACCTCCGTCGCGATGTGTTCAATAACCTCATTACCGTTCACCCCGGGTTTTATGAAAAAAACCACGCGGGCGAGATTATGTCTCGCATCACTACCGACACGACGTTATTACAAACTCTCATTGGATCGTCGGTCAGTCTGGCCGCAAGAAACGCCCTTACGCTTGTGGGTGCCCTGATCTTAATGTCGCTGACCAACATTAAACTCACGTTAATTATGCTCATTGGCGTGCCGCTCGCACTGCTACCCGTGCTCTATTTAGGGCGACGAGTGCGCAACTTGTCGAACAAAAGCCAGGCCAGTATCGCAAGCGTTGGCAGTCGAGCCGGTGAGGTACTCCAGTCGATCAAGATCGTCCAAAGCTTCCAGCGCGAGGCCATGGAACGATCCGTTTTTGAAACCGAAGTGGCCCGAGCCTTCGATATCGCCAAACAGCGAATTCAGCAGCGCGCATGGCTGATGGCCTGTGCGATCTTTTTATTCCTTGGCGGCATGGTCGGAATGATGTGGAGTGGCGGACAAGACGTCATTGCCGGCCGCATGAGCGGTGGTGACCTGGGCGCGTTCGTATTTTACGCGGTGATGCTTGGAACCGCCTTCGCCACACTGTCAGAAGTGTGGGGCGATTTACAGCGTGCCGCGGGCGCGGCTGAACGGTTGGTTGAGCTTCTGCACCAAGAGAGCGATATCACCGACACTGGCTCAGCGATCATCTCTCACGGTCAGGCTCTCGTGGCCCAAGATATGGGGTTTACCTACCCCTCAAGACCCGAAAATCCAGCACTGACTGACTTCAACCTCACGATAGCCCCAGGAAGAACACTGGCCTTGGTCGGCCCCTCAGGTGCGGGTAAGTCGACATTGTTTGAGTTGTTGCAGCGTTTTCACGATCCCAGTGCAGGGTTACTCACCTACGGTGGAACACCACTTGCCGACTTTCCCCTGCAGGATTGGCGAAATAAAACCGCGCTGGTTCCTCAAGCGCCCATCTTATTCTCGGGAGACATTGCCTATAACATTGGCTACGGCAATCCGCATGCGAGCCAAGAAGACATCGAGGCGGCCGCTAAAGCCGCGTACGCGCAAGAGTTTATCGCGCGGCTGCCAAATGGCTACCAAAGCGAAATTGGCGCTCAAGGCGTGCAACTCTCAGGTGGACAGCGTCAACGCATCGCACTGGCGCGCGCTATTTTGAAAAACCCTGAGATCCTTTTGCTTGATGAGGCCACCAGTGCGCTCGATACCGAAAGTGAGCACTACGTCCAACTGGCTCTGGCAAAGTTAACGCGCGGGCGCACGACTATTATTATCGCGCACCGACTTTCAACCATCGTTAACGCAGACGCAATCGCAGTCATTGACGACGGCTCGGTTATCGACGTTGGAACACACGCTGAGCTACTGGTGCGTTGCGAGCTCTATCAGCGTCTTGCGAGCATGCAGTTCAAAGAGACACACAAAGAACAGCCCCAAATCACTCAACCGGCGGCGTAACCTGAAGTCCAAGCGTCGTTGGTTACTGATTCAGGCTCAGGTGCAAGTCCAGAACAAGTTCAGAACAAGCCCAGAGCAAGTCCAGAGCAAGTCCAGAGCAAGTCCATCCAAAACGTTACTGTTGAGATTGAGTTTAGGAACCGCGCGCTTCAGACACAGAGCGAGCAGACGGTTATACACAGCGCAAGTGCGCAATGTTTTCAACGCAAGTCGCCTTAGAATGGGCTAGCGCAAAGATCCCAGCCAAAAAAAAGCGCCGAATACGGCGCCTTCAATTACTTTAAAACATTACGAGAACTCTCTCACCAAGCCACCGATCGACTCTTTTGCGTCACCAAAAAGCATCCGCGCGTTGTCTTTGTAAAACAGTGGGTTCTCAATACCTGCAAAACCGGAGGCCATCGAGCGTTTCAAGACGAACACAGTTCTCGCGTCCGACACATTAATCACTGGCATTCCGTAAATGGGTGATGACTCGACTTCGCGTGCCGCTGGGTTAACGACATCGTTCGCACCAATAACAATGGCCACATCCACGCTTTCCATGCGGGGATTAATCTCATCCATCTCCAAAAGCTGGTCATAAGGAACATCAGCCTCTGCCAACAACACATTCATGTGACCTGGCATACGCCCGGCAACCGGGTGAATACCGTAGTTCACTTCACACCCATTGGCTTCGAGCAATTCCATGAGTTCTTTAACAACGTGCTGAGCCTGAGCAACCGCCATGCCATAGCCTGGAATAATGGCCACGTTAGTGGCGGCTTCCAGAACGTAATAGGCGTCCTCAACCGAAATCGGTTTGATCTCTCCTTCCACTTCAGTGACGGTGGTCGAGACACTCGCAAAGCCCGAAAACAAGACATTACTCAGCGAACGATTCATCGCTTTGCACATGATCTGCGTGAGAATGATTCCTGAGGCACCCACCAGCGATCCAGCAACAATGAGTACGTTGTTATCGACGGCAAAGCCCGCCGCACACGCTGCGAGACCAGAGTAGGAGTTCAACAACGAGATAACCACGGGCATGTCCGCACCGCCAATGGGAATCACCACCATCACGCCAAAGAGCAGCGACAAACCAACGACCGCGTAAAGCCATGTCGGATCACTGGGCGTTGTGACGAACATTGCAGCACTGTATAAAATACCGAGCACAATAAGCCCGTTCACGAATTTCTGCCCCGCGAACGTAATTGCGCCGCTGCCGATCATTTCTGAGAGCTTACCGTAGGCGATCAATGATCCGGTGAAGGTCACGCCACCAATAAGGATGGACAAAATAATAGTGACGTACTGGAAATTGCCAGTTGCGATCGACAGTGCCGACACACCGACCAATCCAGAAGCAGCGCCTCCAACACCATTAAACAATGCCACCAATTCGGGCATGGACGTCATGGCGACTGACCGCGCCGCAACAGCACCAATTGCACCGCCAACGATCATACCCCCGAGAATAAACTCGTATTGGACAATACCTTGGTCAAGTAAAGCAGCAACGATCGCAAGCAACATACCAACGGCAGAGATGCCGTTACCTTTTCGTGCGGTATCAGGCGACCCAAGCATTTTGAGACCGAAAACAAATAGACCCGCCGCGACCACATAACCCAACTGAATGAGGAGATTAGTTTCCATGCTTAACCCTCCTTCTTCTTAAAGAAGCCCAGCATGCGGTCCGTCACCAGGTAACCGCCCACGACATTAATACTGGCAAGCGCAACAGCGCCGGCGCCTAGCCACTGGGCGAGGTCTTGTTCGCCGCTACCGGCCAGAGCAATCGCACCCACTACGGTAATACCCGAAATGGCATTTGCACCTGACATCAGCGGTGTGTGCAATGTTGAAGGCACCTTATTGATCAGCTCAAAGCCTAAAAAGACTGCGAGCATCAGAATGAATAAAAGATACGAAACTTCCATTTTATCCTTCCCCTTCCATTAGGTTTTTAATGGTGGGGTGAACCACCTCTCCACCGTGCGTAATGACACAGCCCGGCAAAATATCGTTCTCCATATCGAGAACAAACGTCTTTGCATCAGTATCCCAAGTGTCCTCAACCAAATTAAACAGGTTGTTTGCGTACATTTGAGACGCATCCCGTGCCACTTCATTGGCCAAGTTCGCGGTACCCACGATCGTCACACCGTCGACAACAACCGTCTCGTTCGGCACGGAGCCTTCAACGTTACCGCCAGTTTCTGCTGCCATATCAACGATAACCGCGCCAGGCGCCATGCCCTCGATCATGTCTCTGGTGACAAGAACAGGCGGTTTACGACCAAAGACTTGTGCCGTTGTAATCACCACATCGGAGTCGGCAATTACCGATTTTTGTGCCTGTCGCTGAAGCTCCACCTGCTCCGGCGTCAGCTCTTTGGCGTAACCGTCCGCCGTCTGGCCGGTGTCACCAAGATCGATCTCAAGGAATTTTCCACCTAACGACTGCACCTGCTCAGCAACCACAGGGCGCGTGTCAAAAGCAGTCACGCGTCCGCCGAGCCGTTTTGCAGTGGCGATGGCCTGTAGACCCGCAACGCCCGCACCGATGATAAAAATCTTTGCCGGCTTCAGTGTTCCTGCAGGCGTCATAAGCATCGGAAAGATACTTGGCAGCTGCGCCGCCGCTAGCATGACGGCCACGTAGCCCGCTAAGTTTGCTTGTGAGCTGAGCGCATCCATTTTCTGGCTGCGCGTTGAGCGAGGAATCATCTCCATGCTGACCGCAGTAATTTCTTTGGCGGCAAGCGTCTTTATGAGATCGCGTTCATTAAACGGGTCCAGATAGGACACATGGATACAGCCCGGCTTCATCATATCGATGTCCGCAGGCTCGGGCTTACGCAGTCTTAAGACCATGTCTGCAGAACCCATCAAAGCCGCACGATCACTGACAATTTCAGCGCCAAGCTCAGAATAAAGACTGTCGTTGTATCCGACCGCATCGCCGGCGCCGGACTCAATGGCGACGTCGGCGCCAAGTCTGATCATTTTCTTTACGGTTTCCGGAGTGGCGGAAGTTCGTCGCTCGCCTGCAACCGACTCGCGAGGAATAACAATACGCATGAGTGATGCTCGCTCTTTTTAAGTTTGTGAGGTAGTACGTCTGATGTCAGCGACAGGATCTCATCCGGCCGGCTTTATCGCGAGAAAATTACCTGATAGCCCAAATCGATTCCGCAAATCTAAGCAAGGATTTAGCGGCTCAGCTGACTTGTAAGCGAGGTGGTGATGACTAAAACCGTTGTGACGCGTTTGAAACTAGCCCGCACGCAGTTGCAGCAGTGGACTTAGCCAACGATGATGCCAGTGGGTAAACCGAAGAGGGGCCTCGAGAACGGCAAGACAAATGCAATCGCCGCCCGGAAGTGCTGCTGGCGCATGAACATCTCCGGCCTCGCGAACAATAAAGTCGCCTGCGTGATAAGCGCCACTTTCATCACTAAAACCGCCCTGAAGAACGAGCGTCATCTCCGTCCCAGAGTGGTTATGCTGGGGAATTCGACCGCCCTCAGAGATATGGTAAAGCGAAAATTCAGTAGCGCCATCAATGCGACCTAGATCGGCAATACGCAATGAGCGGCTGACTTTCTTCCACTGTAGCTTGTCTAAATTTCCCTGCCGAACTTGCTTGACTGTCCACGACAACGTCGATGCGTTAGCGTCATTGGCAGCCCGATCGTCGGGCACTTCATCGAGCCGTAAAAGAACATCTTCAAACACCTGCGGATCGACTGACACGGGGGCCGTATCTTCTAGCATCACACCGCCGATGCTCTCGAGTTGCGCCAGTTTTTGCTGACAGAGCGTACAGTGGTCTAAATGAGTGGAGACGCAAACACTCTGCGCCGCAGGCAGAGAGTTGGCCGAGTACTCAGCTAACGTGTTGGAATCTGGATGATGCTTTACCATGATATCTTTCTAACCCTGCCCGTTCGATCGGTCAACTGCATATTTGCTTTCTTGCGGTACGCCCAACTGTAGTCGTCGGTTTAACCGGAGCAAATTTTTTTACTTTATATGCAAACTAATACCGATAAGTCTACCCGTGCGGATCACTCCTCTGAACCCGCAGCCATGAAAACTTGTAATTTTTGTATCGCTAATCGCACTCGCGACTTAACTGTACCCAGCGGCAGTCCTAGCTCTGCAGCCGTCTCAGAGTGCGACTTACCTTCCATATACACCTTTGCCAAAATTTGCGCCTGATCCTGAGGCAGATGGTTCATTAGCTCTCGAACCCGTTGCGCGCCGCGCTCCGCATGCAGTGCACTCGTAGGCTCATGACCTTCGAGCTCAAACCCCACGTCTTCAGCTTCGAGTTGCGTATCGAATTTTTGCAGACGACGAAACATATCCGTCCGGCAGTTTCGTGCAATCGTGTAAACCCAGGTACTTGCCGCCGCCTTCTCAGGGTTGAAGCCCGCGGCCTTTTGCCACACCTTGAGCATGACCTCTTGCACTAGCTCGTCGGCATGGGCCGCTGATAACGACGATCCCGACAGCGCAAACGCTTTAATTAAGGGTGCAAAATGGGCGAAAAACTTTGCAAATGCCGCGCGGTCGCGATGCTCGGCCACTCGAACGACACAAAGACTCCACTCATCGGTGCGACGCCCTTGAGGCACTGACCAAGCAGAGGTCGCGGGCTGTCCGCGTGCGCCTTCTCCCTGCTTGTCGACCATTGAGCACTCTCCTTTGAGCGTATCTTTATGCAGAATACACATATCTACTTAAGTTGACACTTAAATGTGTATATTAATATTTACACATTGTTGCCAGCGGCAAGTTGTGCGACAACACGGGCTAAGTACTTAAAAGGTCTAACAATGACGACAGCCATTATCGGGACGGGTATTTCAGGGCTCGGTTGCGCTTACCGGCTTGCACGGTCCGGTGAGCCGGTGGAGGTCTTTGAAGCCTCGCCACTGATTGGGGGACATACAGCAACCAAGGACGTCTCGGTGGCCAGCGGCGACTACGCCATCGATACCGGATTTATTGTTTATAACGACTGGACCTACCCCGAATTCATCGCGCTGATGGACGAGCTTGAAGTCACCAACCAACCCACCACAATGGGGTTTTCTGTGTCTGATGACCTGTCCGGGCTCGAATACGCAGGCAACAACCTGAACACACTTTTCGCGCAGCGGCGTAACCTATTGTCACCGACGTTCATCGCAATGGTGCTTGAGATCTTACGATTCAACCGCATCGCGGTCGAAGACCTAGAGGCAGGACGCTTGAAGACCGGAGAAACGCTGCAAGCGTATCTCGAGCGTCATCAGTTTTCCGCGCTGTTTAGGCGTAACTATCTGCTCAGCATGGCGTCTGCCATCTGGTCGGCAAACTTCGAAGAAACGCTTAACTACCCTGCTGAATTTTTTGTTCGCTTTTTTAAAAACCACGGATTACTGCAGGTCAAGAACAGACCGCAATGGCGAGTCCTCACCGGCGGCAGTCAGAGCTACCTCAAACCGTTGTGCGCTCCTTTTATAGACAATATACGCACGTCATGTGCCGTCACAGCAGTCGTGCGAGAGCCAGGGCAAAAGCCGAAACTACGAACCGAGCAAGGCGAGGAGCTGACGTTTGACAACATCGTCATCGCCAGCCACGCGGACCAAGCCTTGACCATTTTGAGCGACGTCGATGCTAAGGAGCGAGCCGTCCTCTCCCAACTGCCCTACTCTGAGAACGAGGTTGTACTGCACACTGACGCGCGAGTTTTGCCTCAAAACCGACGCGCTTGGTCGAGCTGGAACTACCGCCTGAAGAACTCAAATAGCCAGGCGACTCTCACCTATAACATGAATATTTTGCAGGGAATTTCCGCTCCAGAAACGTTTTGCGTCACCCTTAACGACACAGCGGCTATTGATCCTGCAACGATATTAGGAGAATACCGATACGCCCATCCGCAGTTCACGATCGACGGAATCGCCGCTCAAGCGCGCTGGGAGGAGATAAACGGCGTGCGTGATACCTGGTTTTGTGGCGCCTACTGGCGCAATGGATTTCATGAAGACGGTCTGTTTAGCGGTCATCGGGTTGCCGACGCGATCATCGCAAGGATGACCGCCGAGTGAGAACGGCCTTTTACATTGGCAGGCTGGCACACGCGCGCATGAAGCCGAGACACCATCGCTTCAGTTACTCGGTTTTTATGCCTTTCGTCGACGTCGAGAGTGTTCAGAAAATCACTAAAGATCTTCCGTTTTGGAGCGTGGGTAGATGGGGTTTGGCGCGATTTGTTCGAAACGACTTTATTGGAGACGAAAAAGTACCCATTGCGGAGGCGGTTAAACAGCGCATTCACGAGGTCACTGGGCAACATTTTGAGGGGCAAGTCTTTCTGCTGGCCAACTGGCGTTACTTCGGAATTCAGAACAACCCCATAGCCTGTTACTTCTGTAAAAATCACCTGACCGATGAGCTCGAATACATCGTCGCGGAGGTGACCAACACACCATGGGGTGAGCGTCACAGCTACGTGCTGCCAGTTGACGCAGCAACAGGCCTTTACCAAACCGAGTTCGATAAGAAGTTACACGTTTCGCCCTTTCACGGCATGAATCAACGATACCGCTGGTTTTCGACAACACCGGATGACTCACTCGCCATAAAGCTGACTAATTTAGAAGACGGCGAGCGCGTCTTTCACGCGTCACTCACGCTAAAACGACTGCCACTCAACAAAGCCTCGGCACTGACTCTGCTCGCGCGTTTCCCATTGGAAACCGCGAAAGTGGCCGCGGCCATTTATTGGCAAGCACTCGTCTTGTTTCTCCGTCGAGTGCCCCTTTATTCTCACCCTAAAAACGATTCGGCTCGCTAGGAGGGCTCAATGACGACAGGTCAGATTGATGTAAAAAAAATAGCACGATTGCCCACAGTCAACGCTTACCGCAGCGCGACCCTCTCAAAACGCTTGGTGTTTCGACTTTTCCAGGGCCTGCGCCACGGCGAGCTGATTATTCACGACGGCGATGAAGTGCATCACTTTGGCAGTGGCGACTTAACCATAGCACCCAGCGCAACCGTGGTGATTCACAACCCTAGAGCCTACGGTCGAATACTCACAGGCGGCACGGTCGGTGCCGGCGAGGCTTATATCGAGGGCGATTGGAGCACCGAGCAGTTAACCGAAGTCACCCGGGTATTTAGCGCCAACATGCCTATTTTAGAGTCTATGAAGAGCAACCAAAATTGGCTTATTAAGGTGGCTCTTAAACTTGCGCACGCCGCACGAAAGAATTCCCTCACAGGATCAAGGGAAAATATTGCCGCACATTACGACTTGGGCAATGATTTCTTTTCACTGTTTTTAGACCCTACGCTCATGTATTCGTCCGCCGTATTTCCTGAGGGTAGTGACGACCTCGCAGACGCGTCTCAACATAAGCTTCGGCTGATTTGTGAAGACTTAGAACTCAAACCAACCGATCATCTTGTTGAGATTGGCACGGGCTGGGGCGGTATGGCCATTTATGCCGCGGAACATTACGGTTGCCGAGTGACAACGACGACGATTTCACGCGAGCAACTTGAATACGCGCGCGCTGAGGTCGAACGACGAGGCCTCAGTGACAAAATCACCTTATTGTTTGAGGATTACCGCAACCTGTCAGGGCAATTCGATAAGCTTGTGTCCATTGAAATGATCGAAGCCGTGGGGCATGAGTACTTCGATACCTACTTCGACTGCGTCAGTCGGTTACTCAAACCCGAGGGGAAAGCCGTCATTCAGTCCATCACGATCAACAAGCAACGTTACGATGCAGCGCGGCAGTCGGTGGATTACATTAAGCGCTACATTTTTCCAGGCGGATGCCTTCCGTCTGTTGGCGTTATTGGAAATGCGCTGACCCGGAATACGGACATGCAAATGACGGGCTTGAGAGACATTACGCTCGATTATGCGCAGACCTTACGATGCTGGCATGATTCATTCTTGAAAGAGCTGGATGCCGTTAGGGCTCTCGGGTTTGATGACAAATTCATCAGAATGTGGCGCTTTTACCTCAGCTACTGTGAAGGCGGCTTCCGTGAACGTATTATCGGTACCTATCAAATAACAATGGCTAAGCCCTTCTACAGGCCCGCATAACCTATGATTTTATCATTTGCTCCCATTGCGCTTCTCATCTTCCTGCTTTTTTCGGCAGTTCAACTTTTTGGAGCGGACGCCTCCTACGGCCCAAATCAGGTCGCACTGCTCATCGCATCGGCCTGCGCGGGCCTTGTGGGCATGTACCGAGGACTGACCTGGTCGGATATTCAGGAAAGCATGGTCGCAGGTATTAAAGTCGGTCTTGGTCCTATTTTGATCCTGCTTGCCGTAGGGGGCTTGATCGGGAGCTGGATGATCTCAGGAACAGTCCCCGCCATGATTTATTTTGGCGTATCGATTCTCAATCCATCGATCTTTTTTGCGGCGGCGGCTGTGATCTGTGCGCTCGCATCCATCAGTATCGGCAGCTCCTGGACGGTTGCTGGAACACTGGGCATCGGGCTTATGGGTATTGCCGACAGCTATGGCCTGCCGCCGGCCATGGCCGCGGGCGCCATTATCAGCGGCGCCTACTTTGGCGATAAATTGTCGCCCCTATCAGACACCACCAACCTTGCTGCCGCATGCACCAATGTCGACTTATTTGCGCACATACGCCATATGCTTTGGACCACTGTGCCCGCTTTTTGTATTGCACTTTTATTCTTTTCATTAATGGACTCAGGTGCCGCTACTGAGCCTGAGCAAATTGCAGCCTTGAGAGCGGCCATTAGTGAAGAATTCAATGTCGGAATTGGCGTGCTCGCACCACTTTTAGTGATGTTGATCCTTATTTGGCGAAGAGTACCTGCTTACCCTGCGATCATGCTGGCCACGGTCGCAGGTGTCTTGACGGCCCTCACGCTTCAAACTGACGTGGTCACGAAATTCGCCTTAACCGTTAACCCTGAAACCAACATGCCGATTGTTGAAGGCCTTTGGCGAACCCTGTTTGCAGGTTTCGAGGGCACCACTTCAAGTGAAGAGCTGAACCGCCTCATCAGTAAGGGTGGTATCGCCAGTATGCTTAATACGGTTTGGTTGATCGTCAGTGCATTGGCGTTTGGCGGCGTTCTGGAGCGCACCGGCATTCTCCAACAAATACTGGACGCCGTTTTAAAAGCAGTAAAGTCCACGGGCGACTTGGTTGTGGCCACGGTCACGGGCGGCATTGTCACAAACATATTAGCGGCCGATCAATTTCTCGCAATCGCGCTCCCCGGCAGGCTCTTTTGCAAGACTTACGATGACTTTAATCTCAGTCGCGAGAACCTTTCTCGTACGCTCGAGGACTCGGCAACCATGACCTCAGCACTGATTCCGTGGAATACCTGCGGTGCCTACATGGCGGCAACGCTTGGCGTGGCGACCTTCGAGTACGCACCCTATGCGATCTTCAATATTATGTGCCCCCTCATTGCCATTGCGTTTGGCTACTTAGCCTTTCAACAAAAGGCTGCAGTGACTCCCGCTGCATGACCTGGGACCACGAAGCACCGTTCATCCGGCGATTTGACGTCTGCGCTGACCACATCGATGCGCTCGAGCACACTAACAATACGCAGTACGTCAATTGGTGCAATGAAACTGCATGGGCACACACCACCGAGCTGGGTCTCGGGGCCGATGTGTATCGCCAGCTTGACCGAGCCATGGCACTGACCAAAGCCGAGTACCACTATTTGAAGGCCACGCGGCTCGGTGAAACGCTCGAAGTGGGCACCTGGATTACGACCTGGCAGCGGCAGTTAATGATGGAACGTCAAATGCAAATAAAATCGGTCGCCTCTGGGGAAACCGTACTTCGAGCAACACTTTATTTTGTTTGTATTGAAATTTCATCGGGAAAGCCGAGACGGCCGCCAGCGGCGTTCATAGACGGTTATACACCGGCTCTAATCGGTTAAGCGTTCATCCAGTCAAAGGGCAAGACCTGCGACATACGGTCGCGTCCGAGCGTAAGCATAAGCAGTCTGTCGAAACCCAGCGCGACTCCCGCACAGTCCGGCAGTCCCGATTCAAGGGCGTGCAGAAGTTGCGGGTCAGGCACACGCAACACCTGCCCCCGCGCAAGGCGCTTTTTATTGTCTTCGTTAAACCGCTCAGACAATGTAACGGGGCAACACTCTTCCCAGTAGCCGTTCGCCAGCTCAACGCCCTGAAAATAAGCTTCAAATCGAGCAGCAACGGGCATTCCCATTCGGTCGATTACGCGCGACAGCGCCGACTGTTCCGCAAGGAAATCGGTAACAAAGACCAAGCCCCAATCGGTGATTTGTGGCTCAATAATGTGTGTCATCAACAGATCAATATAGTCGAGCTTTTCGAGCGCTCCATTGAAGTTAATGCCCGCGGTGATGGACGCATCATGAAGTTGCTCGGCCGAGGCTTCACGCGGATCCAACCCAAGAAAGTGCTCAAAGAGCGCCGCAAGAGGCCACACCTGCCAACTGCTCACCGGCAGGTGGTTGGTGAGGAGCTCAGCGACCTCGCGAATCAGCTGATAATGCGTCCATCCGACGCGATACCACTCAAGCATGACGAACTCGGGGTTGTGTTTTTTACCATGCTCACCGTAGCGAAATACTTTCCCAAGCTGATAAATGTCACCACTGCCCGACGCCAGCAGACGTTTCATCGCGTACTCTGGCGAACTTTGAAGAAAGCGTTCGCTATCGCCTGTCGGGACAGCAAATAGCTCTATATTAGGATCTGTAATAGCGTGACTGGCCAAAATGGGCGTGTCGACCTCGAGCACGCCACGCGCCTCGAAAAATCCTCTGATCTCTGAGAGCAACGACCCGCGACTGCGCAGGTCAGCAATCTGAGCACTGGGCTCCCAAGTCGGCACGGGGGCCTTAAGACTTACTCGCTCGACTGACGTACTCACCGCTTCGCGTGTCGATACGAATAATTTCACCCTCAGACAGGAACAGCGGTACGCGAACGACGGCGCCCGTCGTCAGGGTGGCCGGTTTACTGCCACCTTGTGCTGTATCGCCCTTCAGACCCGGATCCGTCTCGGTAATCTCAAGCTCAATAAAATTAGGGGGAGTGACGACCAGTGGCGCGCCATTGAACAAGGTGACTTCGTACCGCTCTTGCTCTTTCAACCACTTTTGCGCATCACTAATAGCGGCTTGGTCGGCAGAATGCTGTTCAAACGTATTCGGGTCCATGAAATACCAGAACTCTCCATCGGTGTACGAGTACTCAAGGTCAATGTCTAATACATCGGCCCCTTCCAGCGAGTCACCCGACTTGAAGGTCTTCTCCAAGACACGACCTGAGCGCAAGTTGCGCAGTTTCACTCGATTGAACGCCTGACCTTTGCCGGGTTTGACGTACTCATTCTCTAAAATAGAGCACGGCTCGTTATCCAACATCACCTTCAGACCCGGTTTGAATTCGTTGGTAGAAAAGTTGGGCATGAAATATCAACCTCGCGGTGTAAATAATGAAGCGATCATACCTTAGAGATCGGTCAATCGGCGAGTCGCGCTCAAGGCTTAGGGCCTTTACTGCCGATTAAATAAAGCGCGCCGTCGAGACCCACGTGGGAGAGTTGATAGCGCGCCTGCGCCCTGACCAGGGGTTTGGCTCTGAACGCAATACCAATGCCTGCAGCGCTGAGCATCTTAAGATCATTAGCACCGTCCCCGACGGCAAGTGTTTGGTTTAATCCAATCCCCATCGTGCGGGCCAAGGCCGTAAGTGTCGTCGCTTTGAATTCTGCGTTCACAATAGGTGCGACCACGCGCCCGGTCAGTACGCCCGCCTCTATATCCAATGTATTGGCGTACACGCCATCCATCCCAAGCTCAGCGGCGACACGCTCGGCGAACACCCGAAACCCACCTGAAAGAATCACCGTTTTGATGCCCCTCGCCTTGAGCGTGAGCATTAGCTCTTTTCCACCCTCTGAGAATGGAAGGTCTGCGGCGATGTCGTTAATCACCGCAGAATCTAAACCTTTAAGCAGTGACAGGCGCTCGGTAAAACTCTGATTAAAATCGAGCTCTCCACACATTGCCCGTTCGGTAATACGCGAAACCGCGGCACCAATACCCGCACGCCGAGCCAGCTCGTCGATGACCTCACATTCAATCAGCGTAGAGTCCATATCAAACACCGCCAACTTAATGTCAGCCAGCCTGTCAGTAGGAAGCTGCGCGTTGACGTCGACACCATCGTCCAGTCCAACCGCCGAAAACACCAAAGCAAGCGAGTCTTGATCAACAGCATCAAGCATCCAGCCCTCTGCGTACCGACGATCTGCAAGCGTACGAGGAACCGGCAATACCTCTTTGCTGAGTACCTGAATGCGGTGAGATGCAAGAAACGCCTCTAAGGATTTCAAAGGAGGCATTGTGGACTGATTTGCTAGAATCGTTATGTACATCAGCACTTCGGGGGGTCGCTTTAGGAACGATCATGATACCCTGACTTTGGACAGACGTCGGCACGCCAGAACCGACAAAGCAGGTCAAAAGGAGCAAAAAGTCGTGGTCTTTTGGGAGCGTTTAGGTTTTGGCCAAAAAACCGGTTTAGTGGCTGCTGTCGGTGTTTTTATCGCGGGTCAAATCGCACTGAACCTTACTTTAGCGTCGAAGGCTTACGTTGATACGCAAGCGAGGGGGACCTACGCACAAGCCATTTTAGGCGCCACTGCATCGCGGACGTCTGGACTGATTGCCTCAGGCGACCTGCTGACAGTCACCAGCGAACTGAATCGTCTCATCGCCTCAGACGTTGTCGTCGGCGCAGCCGTGACGGATGTAGAAGGTCAATTAGTGGCCAGCGTTGGTCTCTTTAACGAGGATCACTATTTTTACAACACACCACTCAAAATCGGACCGGACCTCGCGGGCACGCTCAGCATCAGTCTTGGAGACATCGGATCAACCACGTCATTGAGCTGGACAATCAGCGGGCTTAACGCAGTTTTAGCCGTCTCCATCTACGCACTCTTTGGATCACTGTCACGCCAGCAGCAGCACCGCCTGCGCGCAATGCTCAATCGCGTCTCTAATGCCGATCTGTCCAACGGGTCCACAGACCCCATGGGTCAATTAGAAAAAGCGCTGGATGCGCTCCCGCTGGACACAATGATGCCGTCGGAAGACGACACGCTCGATGAATCAGCCGTTCAATCGATGGCGGTGACCACACTCAGTCTCGACCATATAGGCCGCTATCTCGATACCCTCGATGAGAACGCACTGGTCCACTACGTCGGCATTTACGAGACCCTTTTAAAAACCGTGGGCCAGTTACTCAAAGGCGATCTTCAGTCCTCACGTCCGCAAAGCCTGTCCCTTTTCTTTGAAGGTCGCCACAACGGCATGTCACCCGAAGCTCGAGCTGCGGTTTCAGCG